>NZ_CP086235.1:0-77500 GCF_023612095.1 Cytobacillus firmus
AACTACCATCGGCGCTGAGAAGCTTAACTTCCGTGTTCGGTATGGGAACGGGTGTGACCTTCTCGCTATCGCCACCAGACTATTTTCAAAAGACAAGTATGATTATACTTTCTTTTGTAGTTTTTTTCAAGAGGAAATTTACTTTTTTTCGTTCCCTCAAAACTAGATAATGTATGAAGAAGAATTTGCCGAGTATTCACCAATATGACTTGTCTAGCTTCGGCTCCTAACTTCTCGGCCGTTTCGATCCGTCCCTCTAAATCCCAAAACCAGGATTTGAATGGCCGGCTCTCCAACGTCTCTCAAAGTTGAACAGTCGCCTCCGCTTTTCGTTTTGGTTAAGTCCTCGATCGATTAGTATCAGTCAGCTCCACATGTCGCCACGCTTCCACCTCTGACCTATCAACCTGATCATCTTTCAGGGATCTTACTAGCTTGACGCTATGGGAAATCTCATCTCGAGGGGGGCTTCATGCTTAGATGCTTTCAGCACTTATCCCTTCCGCACATAGCTACCCAGCGATGCCTTTGGCAAGACAACTGGTACACCAGCGGTGCGTCCATCCCGGTCCTCTCGTACTAAGGACAGCTCCTCTCAAATTTCCTGCGCCCACGACGGATAGGGACCGAACTGTCTCACGACGTTCTGAACCCAGCTCGCGTACCGCTTTAATGGGCGAACAGCCCAACCCTTGGGACCGACTACAGCCCCAGGATGCGATGAGCCGACATCGAGGTGCCAAACCTCCCCGTCGATGTGGACTCTTGGGGGAGATAAGCCTGTTATCCCCGGGGTAGCTTTTATCCGTTGAGCGATGGCCCTTCCATGCGGAACCACCGGATCACTAAGCCCGACTTTCGTCCCTGCTCGACTTGTAGGTCTCGCAGTCAAGCTCCCTTGTGCCTTTACACTCTGCGAATGATTTCCAACCATTCTGAGGGAACCTTTGGGCGCCTCCGTTACTTTTTAGGAGGCGACCGCCCCAGTCAAACTGCCCACCTGACACTGTCTCCCGCCCCGATCAGGGGCGCGGGTTAGAATTTCAATACAGCCAGGGTAGTATCCCACCGACGCCTCCACCGAAGCTAGCGCTCCGGCTTCTCAGGCTCCTACCTATCCTGTACAAGCTGTACCAAAATTCAATATCAGGCTACAGTAAAGCTCCACGGGGTCTTTCCGTCCTGTCGCGGGTAACCTGCATCTTCACAGGTACTATAATTTCACCGAGTCTCTCGTTGAGACAGTGCCCAGATCGTTACGCCTTTCGTGCGGGTCGGAACTTACCCGACAAGGAATTTCGCTACCTTAGGACCGTTATAGTTACGGCCGCCGTTTACTGGGGCTTCGATTCAAAGCTTCGCTTGCGCTAACCTCTCCTCTTAACCTTCCAGCACCGGGCAGGCGTCAGCCCCTATACTTCGCCTTGCGGCTTCGCAGAGACCTGTGTTTTTGCTAAACAGTCGCCTGGGCCTATTCACTGCGGCTCATCAGGGCTATTCACCCTAATGAGCACCCCTTCTCCCGAAGTTACGGGGTCATTTTGCCGAGTTCCTTAACGAGAGTTCTCTCGCTCACCTTAGGATTCTCTCCTCGCCTACCTGTGTCGGTTTGCGGTACGGGCACCTTTTCCCTCGCTAGAGGCTTTTCTTGGCAGTGTGGAATCAGGAACTTCGGTACTAAATTTCCCTCGCCGTCACAGCTCAGCCTATGTGGTAACGGGATTTGCCTCGTTACCGGCCTAACTGCTTGGACGCGCTAATCCAGCAGCGCGCTTACCCTATCCTCCTGCGTCCCCCCATTGCTCAAACGGTAAAGAGGTGGTACAGGAATATCAACCTGTTGTCCATCGCCTACGCTTTTCAGCCTCGGCTTAGGTCCCGACTAACCCTGAGCGGACGAGCCTTCCTCAGGAAACCTTAGGCATTCGGTGGATGGGATTCTCACCCATCTTTCGCTACTCATACCGGCATTCTCACTTCTAAGCGCTCCACCAGTCCTTGCGGTCTGGCTTCAACGCCCTTAGAACGCTCTCCTACCACTGACATCGTAGATGTCAATCCACAGCTTCGGTGATACGTTTAGCCCCGGTACATTTTCGGCGCGGAGTCACTCGACCAGTGAGCTATTACGCACTCTTTAAATGGTGGCTGCTTCTAAGCCAACATCCTGGTTGTCTAAGCAACTCCACATCCTTTTCCACTTAACGTATACTTTGGGACCTTAGCTGGTGGTCTGGGCTGTTTCCCTCTTGACTACGGATCTTATCACTCGCAGTCTGACTCCCATGGATAAGTCTTTGGCATTCGGAGTTTGTCTGAATTCGGTAACCCGATGGGGGCCCCTAGTCCAAACAGTGCTCTACCTCCAAGACTCTTACTACATGAGGCTAGCCCTAAAGCTATTTCGGAGAGAACCAGCTATCTCCAGGTTCGATTGGAATTTCTCCGCTACCCACACCTCATCCCCGCACTTTTCAACGTGCGTGGGTTCGGGCCTCCATCCAGTGTTACCTGGACTTCACCCTGGACATGGGTAGATCACCTGGTTTCGGGTCTACGACCACATACTCATTCGCCCTATTCAGACTCGCTTTCGCTGCGGCTCCGTCTTATCAACTTAACCTCGCATGTAATCGTAACTCGCCGGTTCATTCTACAAAAGGCACGCTATCACCCATTAACGGGCTCTAACTACTTGTAGGCACACGGTTTCAGGATCTCTTTCACTCCCCTTCCGGGGTGCTTTTCACCTTTCCCTCACGGTACTGGTTCACTATCGGTCACTAGGGAGTATTTAGCCTTGGGAGATGGTCCTCCCTGCTTCCGACGGGATTTCTCGTGTCCCGCCGTACTCAGGATCCACTCTGGAGGGAACGAAGTTTCAACTACAGGGCTTTTACCTTCTCTGGCCGGCCTTTCCAGACCTGTTCATTTACCTCGTTCCTTTGTAACTCCGTATAGAGTGTCCTACAACCCCAGGAGGCAAGCCTCCTGGTTTGGGCTAATCCCGTTTCGCTCGCCGCTACTCAGGGAATCGCGTTTGCTTTCTCTTCCTCCGGGTACTTAGATGTTTCAGTTCCCCGGGTCTGCCTTCCATATCCTATGTATTCAGATAAGGATCCTATCCCATTACGGATAGGGGGTTTCCCCATTCGGAAATCTCCGGATCAAAGCTTACTTACAGCTCCCCGAAGCATATCGGTGTTAGTACCGTCCTTCATCGGCTCCTAGTGCCAAGGCATTCACCGTGCGCCCTTTCTAACTTAACCTACTTCGGTCAATGATAAGCGGCGAATCTCTGCGTCAGCTCCGTCACTGTGCTCCTCACGTACTCTCGTACGCTCCGGTGCTCGTTCAGTCGCTTCCTTGATCTTCTTGCTTCTCATTGCCCTCAGGTTTGTGCTCTTACTTCGTTTTAAAACAAAAATAAGAGAAAAAACTAAGATGGCGATTACTCGGTTATTGCTTCTTCATAACATTATCTAGTTTTCAAAGAACGAATGAATTGAGAGATTGAACTCTCAAAACTGAACGAACAAAGAACGTCACGTTTCTTGTAAATATTCCTTAGAAAGGAGGTGATCCAGCCGCACCTTCCGATACGGCTACCTTGTTACGACTTCACCCCAATCATCTGTCCCACCTTAGGCGGCTGGCTCCAAAAGGTTACCCCACCGACTTCGGGTGTTACAAACTCTCGTGGTGTGACGGGCGGTGTGTACAAGGCCCGGGAACGTATTCACCGCGGCATGCTGATCCGCGATTACTAGCGATTCCGGCTTCATGCAGGCGAGTTGCAGCCTGCAATCCGAACTGAGAATGGTTTTATGGGATTCGCTTAACCTCGCGGTTTTGCAGCCCTTTGTACCATCCATTGTAGCACGTGTGTAGCCCAGGTCATAAGGGGCATGATGATTTGACGTCATCCCCACCTTCCTCCGGTTTGTCACCGGCAGTCACCTTAGAGTGCCCAACTGAATGCTGGCAACTAAGATCAAGGGTTGCGCTCGTTGCGGGACTTAACCCAACATCTCACGACACGAGCTGACGACAACCATGCACCACCTGTCATCCTGTCCCCGAAGGGGAACGCCCTATCTCTAGGGTTGTCAGGAGATGTCAAGACCTGGTAAGGTTCTTCGCGTTGCTTCGAATTAAACCACATGCTCCACCGCTTGTGCGGGCCCCCGTCAATTCCTTTGAGTTTCAGCCTTGCGGCCGTACTCCCCAGGCGGAGTGCTTAATGCGTTTGCTGCAGCACTAAAGGGCGGAAACCCTCTAACACTTAGCACTCATCGTTTACGGCGTGGACTACCAGGGTATCTAATCCTGTTTGCTCCCCACGCTTTCGCGCCTCAGCGTCAGTTACAGACCAAAGAGTCGCCTTCGCCACTGGTGTTCCTCCACATCTCTACGCATTTCACCGCTACACGTGGAATTCCACTCTTCTCTTCTGCACTCAAGTTCCCCAGTTTCCAATGACCCTCCCCGGTTGAGCCGGGGGCTTTCACATCAGACTTAAGGAACCGCCTGCGCGCGCTTTACGCCCAATAATTCCGGACAACGCTTGCCACCTACGTATTACCGCGGCTGCTGGCACGTAGTTAGCCGTGGCTTTCTGGTCAGGTACCGTCAAGGTACCGGCAGTTACTCCGGTACTTGTTCTTCCCTGACAACAGAGTTTTACGATCCGAAAACCTTCATCACTCACGCGGCGTTGCTCCGTCAGACTTTCGTCCATTGCGGAAGATTCCCTACTGCTGCCTCCCGTAGGAGTCTGGGCCGTGTCTCAGTCCCAGTGTGGCCGATCACCCTCTCAGGTCGGCTACGCATCGTGGCCTTGGTGAGCCGTTACCTCACCAACTAGCTAATGCGCCGCGGGCCCATCTGTAAGTGATAGCCGAAACCATCTTTCAGCTTTTCCTCATGAGAGGAAAAGAATTATCCGGTATTAGCCCCGGTTTCCCGGAGTTATCCCAGTCTTACAGGCAGGTTGCCCACGTGTTACTCACCCGTCCGCCGCTGACTTCAGGGAGCAAGCTCCCATCTGTCCGCTCGACTTGCATGTATTAGGCACGCCGCCAGCGTTCGTCCTGAGCCAGGATCAAACTCTCCATATAAGAGTTGATTAAGCTCGATTGTCTTTTCAAAAAAGACTAATGATTTAAACGTTGACGTATTGTTCGTTCAGTTTTCAAAGATCAATCCGTCGCTCAGAAGCGACTTTCTTAATATATCACATGCTAACTTCGGCGTCAACAACTTTTTTTAAGTTGTTGTCATTAGTGCTTTCCGTCATCAGCGACGTTTATTAATATACCAAGATACCAACAAGAAGTCAACAACCTTTTTGATTTTTTTTTTCATACCCTAAAAAAAGTTACCCCTTCTTTTCATGATGCTGGCGTGAACGCATGTATCTCAGGCAATCTGCCGGCGCGGCCATGCGCTGAAATAACGCAAATAAAATTTTGTATCGTTCCTCCATGGCTCTTTTGACAATGTGGTCGATTCGGTCATCTTTTAAATCAAATAATATTTCATCCATTTCCCGCTTGATCAGGTACTCCATTTCTTTAAGTTCTTTTTGGCTTAAAAGCATTCCAATCATTTTGTTTCCCTCCACAAAATTTGTTTTTTTGTAGTATTTTTCCAATTATGATTTTTTATGAATAAATTTTTTATACATGGAGGAGACAAGTTCAGCATAGGTATGAAACTAGGAAGGTATCGGACGAGGTGAACAATTATGAACTTTTTTTACGTATTGAATGGTAAGTCTTTAAAACAAATTTCACTGGTTGTCATTGCAGCATTTTTCACGGCATGGTTCCTCTTCATGCAGAGTATTGTCCATTTGCCTGCTTTTTCAGCAAAAGACGGGCCTAAGGCGATATACAAAGGGGAAAAGGATATAGCCCTCACCTTTAATATAGGATGGGGGGATGTTAAAGCAGAGCCCATATTGGATATCCTTAAAAAAGAGAATGTGAAATCTGCGACCTTTTTCCTGGCCGGTTCCTGGGCGGAGCGCCATCCGGATTTGGTCTCAAGGATTGTGAAAGAAGGCTATGAAGTCGGAATGCTGGGCTATGGCTATGAAGATTATACAGAGCTTGAAGAGGATAAAATCAGGAGGGACCTTGCAAAGGCGCAGGAGGCATTCAGAAAGCTGAATGTAAAAGACATTAAGCTTGTGCGCGCCCCAACAGGGCATTTTGATCAGAAAACCTTAAAGGTTGCTGACCGGTTGGGTTTCACCGTTGTCCATTGGAGCGTCGATTCAAAGGACTGGACGAATCCCGGCGTCGATAGGATTGCAGAGAATGTATCAAAGGCCAAAAAAGGAGATATCGTACTTTTGCATGCATCCGATTCTGCCAAACAAACAGCCAAAGCTCTTCCGCTCATTTTAAATGATGTAGAATCCAAGGGGCTCAGCTTTGTTTCCGTCTCAGAAATGATTGCGAATGCCGAGACAAGGACAAATGAAATAAAGTGAAACTTCAATCAGTGGGGATTTTCTTTATCCCCCACTGATTGTTAGTTGATGCCTACAGGAAGTGGGTCACAAAGACGTTGCCACAGGGATGTGGCGTTTTTAGTCTTTGTTCTTCCTTTCGGGCCTTTACGGGCAGTTTGGTCCCCACTTATCCTCCTTGGATTGCGCTGAGTTTTGAAGCGGGGGGCTTACTGCCCGTTAGACTGCGATAAAATAAAACAAAAGCCATCCGTTATTTGGATGGCTTTTTAGCTATATGGCTTCTTTGCTTTTGAGAATCTTCATTCAGCTTATGAAGAATAAGCAGCTGATAGGTGTTGCAGACTAATAACGGGATCAGCATTAGATATAGCCAGCTTTCTTCGTTTACCCTTAGTACCGGCACCCACTCAATGGCGGTTACGACCACCATGAAGAAGACTGCAGGAATAAAGGCATGCTGATTGGTCTGTTTGGTTTTAATTGCTGCGACCACAAGAGCGACGATAAGAAGAAATGCTGCAAATCCAATATACGGAAGCATGCTGTCTCCCTCACCCGCAAAAGCCTTATAGCGGAAATAAACCAAGTCAAATAAAGCAAATAAAATAAGGACAATCTGAATGGGATTCCATAATCCTTTAAAAATCCCCAATCCAAAGCGGTGTACAGTCAAATAAGCAAAAAAGCCCATTTGGCTAATAATACTGAAGATTAATCCTACACCGATAAGCCAGAACAACACTGACAGAATCTCCAGGAAATCGAAGTCAGTAAAAATAGGCGCAAATTCATCCCAGCGCACAATAAACCCGACAACCCCAGTCGTTATTCCTCCGACTAAAAGAGTTGTTATAAAAAGCTTTACCCAATTACGGCTAGTCAATTTATTTTTCCCCCATAATAAATAAATTCATTCTTATTGATTGTACCAACCAAAGTTTGAAAAATCTAGGCATTGTATTTCCAGCGCATAATATTTGCTTAAAATCTTCATTCTAAAGGTAAGGACACCTCTGAAAGGAGCTTCACCATGAAAAAAACATTCCGTTTGCTCCTTCCATTAGCGCTAGTGTTTTTCATATCAGGCTGCGGCCAAGGTGAATCTGGCAGTGGCCAAATGGATTATGAGCAAACTAAAAAAATGGTTGTAGATATATTAAAAACAGATGAAGGAAAAAAAGCACTTGAAGAATTAATGGCTGATGAAAAAATGCAGCAAAAGATGGTCATGGACCAAAAGGTTGTAAGTGAAACCATTGAAAAAACCTTAACCTCTGATAAAGGGACAGAGTTTTGGAAGAAGTCTTTTGACGATCCGAAGTTTTCCGAAAGCATGGCAAAAAGTATGCAGAAGGAAAATGAGAAGCTTTTAAAAGACCTTATGAAAGACCCTGAATACAGAGGAATGATGATAGAAGTATTTAAAGATCCCGAGCTTGAAAAAGAAGTAACAGATGTCCTTAAAAGCAAGGAATATCGGGAGCACATACAGAAAGTCATGACTGAGACATTTGAAAGCCCGCTTTTTAAAGCAAAAATCCAGGACATCCTTCTGAAAGCAGCAGAGGAAACGAAGGGCGGCGGTGAGCAAGGCGGGCAAGAAAGCGGTGGTGAAGGCGGCGGCCAGGGTGAAGCCCAGGGCGGTGGCGGTGGCAGCCAGGGCGGCGGTGCATAACCCCTATAAGAAGAAAACCTCTTCCATTTCGGAAGAGGCTTTTTCATTATTTGCTTTCAATTGTTTGGATAACTTTACGGGCAATATCCGTATAGATTTGACCAAGCTTATGGTCCTCATCATAAATGGAAGGAGCGAAGTCTTCTTCATTCCAATCAGGCTGCTGAAGAGGCAGCTGACCCAACACTTCAGTCCTCAGTTCATCAGCAAGCTTCTCACCGCCACCTTGGCCAAATACGTGCTCTCTTTCTCCAGTCAATTGACTCTCAAAGTAGGCCATGTTCTCGATAACACCCAGAATTTCATGCTCCGTGCGAAGTGCCATCGCACCAGCTCTGGCAGCAACAAATGCGGCTGTAGGATGCGGAGTTGTCACAACGATTTCCTTGCAGGAAGGAAGCATTGTGTGTACATCCAGGGCTACATCTCCTGTTCCCGGAGGCAAATCAAGAAGAAGGTAGTCTAATTCACCCCACTCAACCTCATTGAAGAAGCTGTTCAGCATTTTGCCAAGCATCGGCCCTCTCCAGATAATCGGCGCATTATCTTCCACAAAGAATCCCATAGAGATCACTTTTACGCCAAAACGTTCAACCGGCAGAATTCGTTCTCCCCTGACCACAGGACGTTTCGTAATGCCCATCATATCCGGAACGCTGAACCCATAAATATCAGCATCAATCAATCCGACCTTTTTGCCCAGCCTTGCAAGGGATACAGCCAGGTTTACTGAAACAGTGGATTTGCCGACTCCGCCTTTTCCGCTGGCAATGGCAATGAATTCAGTCTTATTACCAGGAGAAAGCAGGCCTTTGTCTTCTTCAGCCGCTGCCTCTCTATATTGTGAAAGCACTTCATCCGGAAGCTCGCTGAAGCGGATCCCAACGGTCGCCGCCCCTGCTTCTTTTAAAAGATTGACGACTTCCGTCTGAAGCTGAAGCTGCTCAGGTGTACCCGTCTTGGCAACTTGAATCTTAACGCTGACATGATTCTTTTCTTCCTTGATTTTAATTTCTTCAATGGCGTTAAGTTCGCCCAATGTTCTATGTATAAATGGTTCCTTCAAGCCGCTTAAAGCTTCTCTGACTTTCTGTTCAGTTAACATACATTGCACCCGCCTTTTGAATTCGTTTCCATTTCAGTATAACATATTGAAAATTCTTTACAGTTAATTGTATCACACCGGAAAAATATTCAAAAAAGAAAAGGCACTTTCTCAGCACCTTTTCATTCCCATGTTTCAGTCAGTTCTTTTTCATTGGTATAGTAGCGCATAATTCCATTATAGATGGAGGCAGCGATTTTATCCTGATATTCATCCGTTTTCAGGTTTGCCCGTTCCCCCGGATTTGATAAGAATCCCACTTCTACCAAGACACCCGGCTTTTTGGCGTATTTTAAGATAAATACATTGTTTAAAGGCTTGGAGTTCCGCTTCGTATTCTCCAGGTTGCGGCGTAGTTCGTCCTGTATGAATTTCGCAGCTTTGGCATTTTCCTTTATCCCGGGCGCATAGAAAGTCTGCGCCCCGCTCCATCGTGGAGAAGGAATCGAATTTAAATGGACGCTGACATAAAAATCAGAATTAGATGTATTTATCATTTCAAGCCGTTTCTTCAGGTCTTCTACTTTTCTCCGGCTGTATCCCTTCGTCCCCTCGGGTGCGAGGTCCCTGTCGTCCTCCCTCGTCATGAGCACAAGCGCTCCCTGCTCCTGGAGGTAATCCCTCACTTTTAATGATACTTCCAGCGCAATATCTTTCTCGAGTGCCCCTTCGTCACCTGCCCCGCCATCCGGGCCGCCATGACCGGGATCAAGCAAGATGATCTTCCCGGTTAAAGGCAGATTCCATGATTCCCAGGAATCATCATCCGTAAAGTCATATTGCAAAATAAGAAAAAGGACGATAAGCCCGATCGCAAACCCGCCTATTTTTAACTTTTTCTTCATACGCCCTAATCAGTCCCCTCCTGCTTATCCTCATTTCAATATATGGGACAAGACGGAGATCTAGAACTTCGATCAGGACAGCGGTCAGGACAAATTCACTTTTCAGTGGAGACGCAATTTATGCCTTCTCTCCCCTTTATTGAACCCTTCCGACCACCAGCTGTTTACATATTGCTCGCACATATAATAAAGGGATTCACTCATAACAGCTTCCGAACCATGACCCCAATAAAGGAAAAAGTTATATAGTGTATCCACTAAATGCTTATACTCTTTTTCACATCGATAACGGACCTGTTCTACCGATTCGCCATATCGCCTAAAACGGCTGTAGTTTGCCCCCAGCAAATAAGCTTCAATCGCTACATCATAGCAGGCCTCCTCAATTCCGGCATTCATCATCAGACCGGAGACAAATCTGGAAGAACCAAAAAAATGCTGAACTTTTTCTTTTAAGGCTTTTATCGAAATTTCCCGAAGGACTGATTTTTCATATTTGATTTGTTTTTCTCTTTTCTTCTCTTTGAACGTCGTTATGACAGTCACGTTTCTCACCCCTTGTAGATAGTCTTTATCTGCAGCGGGAGAGAAATGCAAAAAGCACCCGCGAATCGGACTGCCAATTTTTTATGGGTTTAGGTAACAAAAAGCATCAGCCGGAGCTGATGCTTTTCTAAAAAAATTATCGAATCTGCCCATTTCCGGACATAAGATATTTGCGTGTTGTTAACGCTGGCAGACCCATCGGTCCTCTCGCATGGAGCTTCTGTGTGGAAATGCCGATCTCAGCTCCAAAGCCCAGAGCGCCTCCATCCGTGAATCTGGTCGACGCATTATGGTACAGCGCCGCAGCATCTGTCAGCTGTAAAAACTTTTTGGCTGTTTCCCCATTTTCGGTAATAATCGCCTCTGAGTGCTTGGTGCCGTATTGATCAATATGATCGATGGCCTGTTCAAGGCTATTTACGGTTTTCACTGCTAAGTCCAGGCTTAAATATTCATTGGCCCAATCACTCTCGCCCGCGGGTACCACATCAGGCAATGCAGCTGCTGCAGAGTCATCGCCATGTACGGTTATCCCATGACTCTTCAGAGCTTCTGCAAGCAATTCTTTATGCTGATCCAGCCATGCTTCGTGAACAATCAGTGTTTCTGCCGCATTACAGACTGCAGGACGATCCGTTTTGGCATTAATGAGGATATTGATCGCTTTTTCCGGATCTGCTTCTTTATCAACATAGATATGGCAGTTCCCAACTCCTGTTTCGAGTACAGGCACCGTCGCATTCTCAACCACCGCTTTAATGAGGGATGCGCCGCCTCTCGGAATTAAGACATCAATATGCTCTTTCATGGTGAATAGCTGCTTTGTCGCTTCTCTATCTGCAGTGGCAATGAATTGGACGGCTTCTTTAGGTATCTTTGTCTTTTCAAGAGCTTCATGAATAATCTCGACAATAGCCTGATTCGAATTCAGCGCTGATGATCCGCCTTTTAAGACAATGGCATTTCCTGATTTCAAAGCAAGGCCAGCCGCATCAGCAGTTACATTCGGTCTTGCTTCATAAATCATGCCGATGACACCAAGCGGAACACGAACCTCTTCCACTTTCAGCCCATTATCCAAAGTCCAGCCCGACATAACATCTCCAATCGGATCAGGAAGTTCAGCTACCTGGCGAAGTCCTTCTGCAAATTCAAAAATCCGTTCCTTCGATAATGACAGGCGATCGATATAGGCCGCTTCGAACCCTTTTTCCCTGCCATTTTCAAGATCGGCTTTATTAGCGGCAAGAATCGATTCATATCCAGCCTCCAAAGCCTCTGCAACTGTATAGAGTGCTTCGTTCTTTTCTTCCGTTGTTAAGACACTTAATGTTTTGGCAGCCTTTTTTGCTTTTATTGCCTGTTCTTCTACATTATTTATCTTTACTGCTGATGCAGTAGTCATTGAATCCCTCCTAAAAAGTTTAAACAAGTGCCGGCAGCTTAAAGTCGCGGGAGCATACAAACGTTTCCTGAGCGATGGCCGGTTCAAGCTCTTCATCTGCTGTATATCCGCTTAACTGTTCGTTTGAATAATTGATGCGGCCGAGGCCGATTTCTTTTCCCTCTTCATCCAGAATGCGGACGACCGCTCCATCCTTAAATCGCCCTTTGACTTCCTGAATATCAGAGCAGTACAGATTTTCATGATGATCCACAATAGCCTCTATCCCGTGGGAATTGATGGTCACCTTTCCTTCAGGACCTGAGTGAAACGCAATCCACTGCTTTTCATTATCCAGATTAAAGGCATCCGGCTCCGGCGTGAAGTAGGTGCCTCTCGCTCTGTTTTCCACAGCTTCCATTAAAATATTTTCCGTTCCTGCTTTTCCTAAGAAGGAGTCAATCCCTGCAGCCATTGCAATTTTCACTGCCTGGATTTTCGACTTCATGCCGCCTGTTCCTACAGCACTGCCAGATCCTCCTGCAGCCGCTTCTATTTCAGGTGTAATGCTGTGAACCCTTTCGAGAAGAGTCGCATGAGGATTATCATTAGGGTTGCTGTCATAAAGGCCGTCAATATCAGATAAAATAATCAGTAAATCTGCATCAATCAGACCTGCCACTTTCGCAGCCAGAGTATCATTGTCTCCGAAGCGCAAGCGATCGACCGTAACCGTGTCATTTTCATTTATGATCGGGATGATGCCTCGCTCCAGCAGCACATTCATGGTGTTATGCATATTGCCATAGCGATTTTCATTAGAGAAATCGCTTCTGGTAATCAAGATTTGTGAAGCTACGTAGCCATGAGATAAAAAGAGTTCTGAGTAAGATTCCATTAATAGCCCCTGGCCAATTGAAGCTGCAGCCTGTTTTTCCGGAAGAGAAGAAGGCCGGTCAAGGCAGCCAAGCTTCCTATATCCTGCTGCAACAGCACCTGATGACACAACTGCTGTTTCATAGCCGGCATCTTTCAGCTCGACAATTTGCTCAGCTAATTTTTCAAGCTTTCTGCGGCTGATCTCCCCGTGCATGCTTGTTAATGAACTGCTTCCGATCTTAATAACAACTCTTTTTATCTGCTTTTCTTTCATCAACATCCAATACCTCCTGTGAACTAATAAATCCATTTCCCTTAGGAAGTGACAAGGGCACCTTCCAATTCTTCACTGATTTCCTTCGAACGTTTGGCAGCATGCTCAACTGCCTGAGTGATGGCTTCGCCTCCGTTGTATCTCCTTAGTGCTTCCAGTCCTGAGGCGGTCGTGCCATTGGGAGAGGTCACTTTCTCTCTTAAAGAAGTTGGCGTTTCTTCTTTTTCAAGCACCATCTTGGCTGCTCCAAATATCGTCTGGGCAACAATTTTGCGGACAGTCTCTTCATCCATCCCTTTTTGCACCCCTACCCGCTCCATATTTTCCATCAGATAATAGAAGTAAGCAGGACCGCTTCCAGCTAATCCCGTGAAAACATCCATCTGGTCTTCATCGATGATATACACTTCCCCCATGCATTCCAGCAATTCCTTAACCATTTCCACATTGGCCATGCTCGTATTCTTGCCTGCCACGACAGCCGTCGCAGATTCCTGAATCATGCTTGAAGTATTCGGCATCACACGCACTACCTGCTGCCCCGGATTTAAATGCTCTTCCATGAACTCTGTTGTAATGCCTGCCAACACGGAAAGAATCACCTGGCCTGGATATAGTTTGTCTTTAATCGCACGAAGGGCTTCTTCTGCCCCTTTTGGCTTCATGGCTAAAATAAATAAATCAATTTCCTCAAATGGAAGCTCGTTTTGCGGGATGGCACTTACACCATACTGATCATGAATCTCTTCCAGTCTGTCTGCATTGCTCCTATTCGTTACAAAAACCCGTTCGGGTGACATTTTTTCAGCTGTAATGACTCCTGAGATCATGGATTCCGCCATTGACCCTGCTCCTAAAAATGCGATTGTTTTATTGGCTAACATGGACATCCTCCTTTAGATGAAAAACTGTTCGTATATCCGTTCGTATTTTATCAACGTTATCTATCGTAACATGCACAAATACAGATTCAAGGGTATTAGGGAAAGACGGGAGGATAAGGGCGAGATAGTGAATGAAAACGCTAACATCCACAACCTATAGTCCGCTGATGCTCTCTCAGCGTGAATAATCCCCTCTCAGCCCGATATTTGCAATAATATAATTTCCAGATTTTCACCGGTTCAGAAATAAAGCCAAGCCAGCTGGCTAAAGCTACAGGGAATAAAGGGAGCAGAAGTTAAATAAAATAAGAAAAAAGCTCCCAGCCAAAATGGCTGAGAGCTTTGATGAGTAATTACCGAACCCGCTTTACCCCTGGTATGTCATATGTGCCATTTAATACTTTAGCTGCAGGCTGATACATCCTTAACACTAAATTAAAATCTCCTTCCGGTGCCGGAAGCCAATTCGATTCATTACTTATTGGGCGGTCTTTTTGGATATAGATATCAAGTGAGCCATCATCGTTGTATTCAAGACCCTGGGTGTGGTCCGCAATGGCATAACGGTTCTTTTCATTGGGCACCAGGTAGAAATCCGGGCCATACATGGTTACGGACCAGAAAGCTTCTACCGGAGGCAGCTCATCTTTATTAAAATGTAAAATGTATTTATTTTTCCCGTTTAGCTGACTCCCTTGATCATCAGTAAAAGTTCGGACCAAAGTTGACTCTTCATCCACGTTTACACCAAGTCCGCTGAAAGCAATATATGCTCTCTTAAGGAACTGGTCCCCATAAGTGCCCAAATCAGAAAGTACAAACCATCCATTATCAATTCTAGGGTTTAATTCTTCCAGACTATTTGTAATGATTTGAAATGCATCTCTGGCAGCGCGATTTAGCCCTGCAATTGTTTCTGTATCTAATTTATTAGCATCGAAGCCGTACGTTCGATCAATACCGATATGCTCAAATTGTTTTTCAAGGGCCTCGTTATTAATAGTAGGATTTAGAATCATTAAGTCTGTCATCGTTTTAAAGAAATCCAGGGCACCAAGATCTTCCACCTTATTCTCTAAAAGCAATGGATTTGCAGGATTTTTTACGAATGGAATTTTATTCCCATCCAATGATGTCAATGTAAATTGCCTTAGTAAAACCAAAGCATTATCATAATCACCTTCTCCTTTCACCAGGATACGGCCTATAATCCACACTGTGTTTGTGGGGGATTTAACCTCTTGAACATTTGCAGGCAATGTGCCTTTCCAATCAGGACCCACTACCGCAAATTTTCCGGCACCCGTTCCTGTAGTACGACGCCCTATACTGGAAAAGGTATTTGTCCAGGCATCCATTAATTGCATGACATAGTACCTGTCATTTGTATCCGGAACATTAAGCACTACAGGACCCCGGGTGAGATCCAGCCAGGCAGTGCAATACAGGGTATCCACATTGGGTGATACGACATCTTTGTCATCCGGTGTAAGAAGCTGATCATAATAAATTAATTCATTGGATACAGTAGATACTGAGCCGTGGGGCACTTTTACCAATGATTGCAGCTGCCTTGTTCTTTCCATGGTGACAAGGGGATACCCATATATAAAGGCCTTAATGCCTAAACTGTAAGCATAGTTCTCCTGGTACGAGTTTAAGGAACGTTTTCCACGCATGGAAGACACTTCATTATTAATGGCATTTGTTTGTTTGCCATGACCAGAAAAGCCTGCAGCTCCCTGCGTAAATTGTGATGAATAATAAAGATTTAAATTCCCTGTCCCTTGCGAGAAATGCTGATAAAACAACTGGTTTCGAAAAACAGGCATTGGCGCTCCATAATAAGGATATTGATACATATATGGCGCATTATACATATTTTCACTTCCTTTATAACGTTCGCACTATCCTATGCAAATCGCCTACTTAATGTTTTCAACAATTAAGTAATGGAAGAAAATCGTTTTCAGCAATAAAAAAGACCCCCAACCAAATTGGTTGAGAGTCTTTGAAACGCTGATAATTAACGCTTTGAGAACTGAGGAGCACGACGAGCACCTTTAAGACCGTATTTCTTACGCTCTTTCATACGTGCGTCACGAGTTAATAGTCCTGCGCGCTTTAATGTTGGACGGAATTCAGGATCAGCTTGAAGCAATGCACGAGCGATGCCGTGGCGGATTGCGCCAGCTTGACCAGTGTATCCACCGCCGTTTACATTTACAAGAATGTCGTAGCTGTTAACTGTTTCAGTAGCTACAAGCGGCTGTTTTACAACTTCACGTAAAGCTGCAAAAGGAATGTATTCTGTGATTTCACGACCATTGATGATGATTTTACCGTCGCCTGGAACTAAACGAACACGTGCAACGGAGCTCTTACGACGACCAGTACCAATATATTGAACCTGTGCCAAGTTAATAACCTCCCTAAAAATTATCCACGAAGTTCGTAAACTTCAGGTTGTTGTGCTTGGTGCTTATGTTCGCTACCAGCATATACGTGTAATTTCTTGAATATTTGACGGCCAAGAGAGTTCTTTGGAAGCATGCCTTTGATAGCAAGCTCAAGCATTCTCTCAGGGTAGTTTGTACGCATTTCAAGAGCAGTTCTTGTTTTTAGACCGCCTGGGTGCATGCTGTGACGGTAGTAGATCTTGTCAGTAAGCTTTTTCCCAGTAAGTTCGATTTTTGAAGCGTTGATAAGAATTACATGATCACCAGTATCAACATGTGGTGTAAAAGTTGGTTTATGTTTACCACGTAGGATTGACGCTACTTCACTAGCAAGACGACCAAGAGTTTTGCCTTCAGCATCAATCACGTACCATTTACGTTCGATATTGTTTGAATTCGCCATAAACGTTGTACGCATCAGTTTCCCTCCTAATAATTCCATTCATAATCAATTTTTTGGTTTATCTATTCGACACAATAAGTTCCGGGGCTTATCGTGGTTTTAATAATAATACCATATGCTATATTATAACTTTGACAGCCTAATGTCAAGCGAATGTTACACCTGGTTTAGTTGTTTTAAAATCTTTTTTTATTTGCGTTTGGCTTTACAACGCGCCCCCGCGGTTCCTCGAATGTTTTTTCCAAAATTTTAATAAAAAACTTCCCACAAATATAAACCTTGGGGAGGCGCTGTTTTTCCTGCAGCTGATCTGTTTTTTTCCTGAAGGACAGATGGCATGGAATCAGGGTCTCTTTCCCCTGTGCCGACTTCCAGGAGGGTGCCGGTCAGGATACGGACCATATTATATAAAAATCCAGTTCCTCTAAAGCGGAAGATGAGCATATCCCCTTCTTCCTGCACATCTATCTCCTGAAGTTCCCTGACCTTATCCTCCACTTCCGTCTTGGCGGAGCAGAAGCTTGTAAAATCATGTGTTCCTATTAAACCAGCTGCCGCTTGTCTGATCGCATCCGTATTTATTGGGTACGGGTACTGATAGGCATAATGTCGTTTAAACGGGTCTCTCCCGGATGAACGGTGCACGAAGTACCGATATTCCTTTCCTTTGGCATCAAAACGGACATGAAAGTCATCTGACACTGTCTCCGTCCCGCTGATGGCCACATCATCCGGCAGCAGGGAATTAAGGGCGATTCCCCATTTTTCAATCGGAATATTCAAAGGGGAATCGAAATGGATCACCTGGCCCTTTGCATGGACCCCTGCATCGGTTCTGCCTGAGGCAGTCACCCTGATGTCTTCTCCTTTATGAAGCTTCTTTAAAGCCCGTTCCAGCTCTCCCTGTACAGTCCGCTTGCCAGGCTGCACCTGGTAGCCTGCAAAAAGGGTGCCGTCATACGTCACCATACATTTAAATCTTTGCATAAGGTCACCCCATTACGTTCTCAGCAGGAATAACACCAGGGCCAGGACTGCAAGCATGGCGAGCATTGCCGTATCCTTCAGGCCCCAGCTAAGCTGCCTGTATTTCGTTCTGCCTTCCCCGCCTCTATAGCCGCGTGACTCCATCGCTACAGCAAGCTCTTCAGCCCGCTTGAACGAGCTGACAAACAAAGGAATTAAGAGAGGTATGATAGCTTTAATACGTTCTTTAATCGGCCCGCTTGTAAAATCGGCTCCCCTGGCTGTCTGGGCCTTCATGATTTTATCGGTTTCCTGCATGAGTGTCGGAATGAAGCGAAGTGAAATCGACATCATCAAAGCCAGTTCATGCACCGGAAACTTGATTTTATTTAATGGATTGAGCAGACTTTCCAGACCATCCGTTATTTCAATCGGAGTCGTGGTCAAAGTCAGAATGGAAGTCATCAGAATGAGCAGGAAGAAGCGCAAAGAAATAAATATACCCTGCCTCAAACCTTCCTCATAAATCGTAATCCACCCGAACCGGAAGAGAACTTCACCCTCTTTTGTCAAAAACAGATGAAGGAATAAAGTGAAAATAACAAGCAGGAGGACCGGCTTCAATCCTGTATAGATAAACCGGATCGGCACCTTCGATAAAGCAATCATAAAAAAGGTATAAACCGTCAGAAGACCGTATGTCAGCATATTATTTGCCAGAAAGACAATGCACACGAATAAGAAAATAAGAACCAGCTTTGAACGGGGATCCATTCTATGGATGACAGACTCGGCCGGTACATAGCGCCCAAAAATCATTTTGTCCATCATCTAGCTGTCCCCCTTTTCATCACAGCAGCAATCTCATCCGTCAGCTCGTCCATTGTCAGACAAGTTTTAGAAAGACGGATATTAAGTGACTTTTCCATCTTTAGCTGAAAGCGGACAACCTCCGGAACATCGAGGCCTAGCTTAAGCAAGCCTTCCGGAGAAGAAAAAATTTCTTCCGGCGTTCCCTTTTTGTAGACTTCACCGTTGTGCATGATGACAATCTGATCAGCATAGCGGGAAGCATCCTCCATGCTATGTGTCACAAGCACCGTCGAGAGTCCCCTTGTCCCATGAAGGCTGTAGAACATATCCATGATTTCCTTCCGGCCCCGCGGATCAAGTCCTGCAGTAGGCTCATCCAGGACAATGACATCAGGCTCCATAGCCAGTACTCCGGCTATGGCTACACGTCTCATTTGGCCGCCTGACAGGTCAAATGGGGACTTGCTTAAAATTTCTTCCGGCAATCCCACCTGTCCTATTGCTGCTTTGGCTCTTTTTTTGGCTTCCTCTTCTGATACTCCGAAGTTCATCGGGCCAAAGCAAATATCTTTCTCGACCGTTTCTTCAAACAGCTGATGCTCAGGAAATTGAAATACGATTCCGACCCTTTGACGGATTTCTTTCAGGTTTTTTTGTTTCTTTACAGGGGTGATCATCCGCTCTCCAATCACTACCTGGCCTTCGGTCGGCTTAAGCAGGGCATTTAGGTGCTGGAGGACAGTCGACTTGCCTGATCCGGTATGGCCGATGATCGCGAGAAACGTGCCAGATGGAATATCGATGGAAACATCCTTTATGGCAAGACGTTCAAATGGCGTATGAACCTGATAACGGTATTCTACATTTTGGAGTGAGATGTCCATAATTCTTCCACCAACTCTTCTTCAGATAAATAATGCCTGGATAAAGGCAGTCCTTTTTCCCGTAACACCTTGCTAAGCTTCACAGGAAAAGGAATATCCAATCCCAGCTTAACAAGCTCCTCATCCATTTGAAAGATTTCCTCAGGCGTGCCTTCCCGATATAGCTGTCCTTTGTTCATGACTATGATGCGGTCAGCTTTTGCTGCCTCCTCCAGGTCATGAGTGATGGAGATGACCGTCATCTGATAATCCCGCTTGAGCTCTCTGACAGTTTCAAGTACCTCTTCACGCCCTCTTGGGTCCAGCATGGATGTTGACTCATCGAGAATAATAATATCCGGTCTTAAGGCAATAACGCCTGCAATCGCCACTCTTTGTTTCTGGCCGCCGGAAAGATGGTGCGGCTCTTGATTAAGAAATGAAGTCATTTTGACCTTCTCCAGTGATTCTGTAACACGATGAACCATGTCACTTCTTTCAATACCATGGTTTTCTAAACCAAAAGCCACATCATCCCGTACGGTCGTTCCGACAAACTGGTTATCCGGATTCTGAAAAACCATGCCAATCTTCTTTCTTGCTTCCCAAACCGTTTCTTCACTCAATGAAATTCCGCCTACTGTTATGCCTCCTTCCAGAGGAAAATGGAGGCCATTAAGCAATTTGGCAAGTGTAGATTTTCCGGAGCCATTATGCCCGACTATTGCAAGCCATTCTCCTTTATATATATTAAAAGAGACATTGTCCAGCGCATATGCAGCTTCTGCATCGTACTTAAACGAAACATTTTTTAATTCTACCAGCGGCTCGGTCATTTGAAGTCCTCCTCTCAGCTCTGCTCTAATAATGAAAAAACCCGCCATTGTTGGCGAGCTTGAAATAGTTCGATAATAGGTTATGTTACTGGATAGCAAGCGTTGAATGATACCATTCTCCCACACTTGTAATACACAAGAAAATCTGGATTTCTGCTATCTAAGCTTATTGGATGCCTATTATGCCTCCCTATTAAAAGCTCATACTGACGCAGTATGGTGGTTGGTTCTTGCTATTGTATAAATGTTCAGAGACCTCAATTTCCTTTTGTCTATGAACCTGTGGAATTTAAAAAAGCCTGCACCTCATTCCGTCAGGCAGTATACTGCCGGGCGCATTTCTTCTTTTCGGAAGAGGTGCATGAGCTAGACGAGTCAATGTACCAGGCAATGGGGAATCTATTGCTCATCCATCCCTGTTTACTAGCTGTACATGCTCATCGTAACGCTCGTTTTTGGCCTGATTTAGGCGTTCCTGACAAATTAAGGAAACAGCCGTTTTTATAGAAAAAGGGCAAAGAACAAGTTCTATGAAACCGTCCCGCGCCCTTTCCTTAAAAAATTATACTAACTCGATGATTACCATTGGCGCACCGTCTCCACGACGAGGTCCAAGTTTCATAATACGAGTGTATCCACCTTGGCGCTCTTCATAACGAGTTGCGATGTCGCTGAATAATTTTTGAACAGCATCCTGGTCAGTTTCAGCGTTAGCTACCTCGTTGCGAACAAATGCAGCTGCTTGACGGCGTGCATGCAAGTCGCCGCGCTTTCCAAGAGTGATCATTTTCTCAACAACTGAACGAAGTTCTTTCGCACGAGCTTCAGTTGTTTCGATGCGCTCATTGATGATTAGATCTGTTGCTAAGTCACGCAGCATAGCTTTACGTTGTGAGCTAGTGCGTCCTAACTTTCTGTATCCCATGAAAGTTTCCCTCCTTTGTTGAAGTCATTCAATCTGCTGAAAGCAAACATGCAGATAATCAATTAATCTTCATTAATCAATCGTCTTTGCGTAAGCCCAGTCCAAGATCTTCTAATTTATGTTTTACTTCCTCAAGTGACTTTCTGCCAAGGTTACGGACTTTCATCATATCCTCTTCAGTCTTATTGGCTAATTCCTGAACAGTATTGATGCCAGCGCGCTTTAAGCAGTTGTAAGAACGGACAGACAAGTCGAGTTCTTCAATTGTCATCTCAAGTACTTTCTCTTTTTGGTCTTCTTCTTTTTCAACCATGATTTCAGCATTTTGAGCTTCGTCAGTTAAACCGACAAAGATATTCAAATGCTCAGTTAAGATCTTCGCTCCAAGAGCAACCGCATCTTGAGGACCTGTACTGCCGTCAGTCCAAACATCGAATGTTAACTTATCAAAGTTAGTCATTTGACCCACACGTGTATTCTCTACCTGGTAAGAAATACGAGATACTGGAGTGTAGATGGAATCGATCGGAATCACACCGATTGGCTGATCTTCTCTCTTGTTTTGGTCAGCTGGTGTATAGCCTCGTCCGCGTCTTGCAGTTAAACGCATGCGCAGGTGGGCATTCGAACCAAGAGTAGCAATATGAAGATCCGGATTTAGGATTTCAACATCGCTGTCATGTGTTACGTCAGCTGCCTTCACTACACCCTCACCCTGAACATCGATTTCCAATGTTTTTTCTTCATCAGAGTAGATTTTAAGTGCTAGTTTTTTAATGTTTAAAATGATAGATGTTACATCTTCTACGACGCCTTCAATTGTTGAGAACTCATGAAGTACCCCATCAATTTGGATCGATGTGACAGCGGCACCTGGGAGTGAGGATAAAAGGATACGACGTAAGGAGTTACCCAAAGTTGTACCATACCCACGCTCAAGTGGCTCGACGACGAACTTGCCGTACTTGGCATCATCGTTGATCTCAACCGTTTCGATTTTTGGTTTTTCTATTTCGATCATCAAAATATACCCTCCTTCAAAACGTCGAAACCCCGGCTAGCAATCTCTAACCGAAATTCCCCCATGTATACGTTCCCGTTTTGTGCACAACAACTGGAATAATTGTTCTGTATAACTAAAAAATTAGTATCATATCCCATTATAGACAAGGATACAAATTCTATACAGAAAAATTATACACGGCGGCGTTTTGGCGGACGACATCCGTTATGAGGAACTGGAGTTACGTCTCTGATAGCAGTAACTTCTAGACCAGCAGCTTGAAGAGCACGGATTGCAGCTTCACGTCCTGCACCAGGTCCTTTAACAGTTACTTCAAGGGTTTTCATACCGTGTTCCTGAGAAGTTTTCGCTGCAGTTTCTGCTGCCATTTGTGCTGCGAATGGAGTAGATTTACGAGAACCTCTGAATCCAAGAGCTCCAGCACTTGACCATGAAATAGCATTCCCATGAACATCAGTGATAGTTACGATTGTGTTGTTGAAAGTAGAACGGATATGTGCAATACCCTGTTCAATATTCTTTTTCACACGACGCTTACGTGTATTAGTTTTACGAGCCATTTAAAGTTACCTCCTTTACTGATTATTTCTTCTTGTTCGCTACAGTCTTACGAGGACCTTTGCGTGTACGAGCGTTGTTTTTAGTGTTTTGTCCGCGAACCGGTAAACCACGGCGATGACGAAGACCGCGATAGCTTCCGATCTCCATTAGACGTTTGATGTTTAGTGAAACCTCACGGCGAAGGTCACCTTCAACTTTCAATTTGTCGATGATGTCACGGATTTTGTTAAGTTCATCTTCTGTAAGATCACGAACACGAGTGTCTTCAGAAACACCAGCTTCAGCCAAAACTTTCTGAGCTGTAGATTTACCAATACCAAAGATATAAGTTAATGAGATTACTACACGTTTTTCACGTGGAACATCTACACCAGCAATACGTGCCATTGTATAAGCGCACCTCCTTCGAATTAACCTTGTTTTTGTTTATGTTTAGGGTTTTCACAGATAACCATTACTTTTCCACGTCTGCGGATAACTTTACACTTTTCGCAGATTGGTTTAACTGATGGTCTTACTTTCATTATCCTAACCTCCTTAATAGTACGGAGTGCAATGATTATTTAAAACGATATGTGATTCTACCGCGTGTTAAATCATATGGAGATAGCTCAACTGTTACTTTATCTCCAGGTAAAATGCGGATGAAGTGCATGCGGATCTTACCGGATACATGAGCTAGCACTGTATGACCATTTTCTAATTCTACCTTAAACATTGCATTTGGCAAAGTATCAATAACTGTGCCTTCTATTTCGATTACATCGTCTTTCGCCATTGAACTTTATTCTCCCTTCTTCATATCATATACGAATTCATTTACATGCTTTGCAAGCGCAAAGCGCAACTTTCCGTTTGTTACACGGCCGGTCTCCTGGAGACTGGTCTGAACTTCTGGAGAGATATAATTAAGCAATTGCAGATGCTGAACGTTCTTTTTCTTCGGGCGGTCGAATTTCTTCCTGCCGCCGTCAGCAAGCATAACATACCTTTCATCCAACAACCTTATAATTATAGCATATTGACCAGCATCGCTTCCACTTTTGATCAAAACAATTTGACCATGCTGCGGATTCGTATCAGAACCAACCAATGGAATCACCTGCACCTTAGGCTTTTGTCAGTATTTCATAACCGGATTCAGTGATCGCTATTGTATGCTCATAATGTGCACACCTTTTACCGTCAACCGTTACTACTGTCCAGTTATCGGTTAAGGTTTTAACATAACGACTTCCTGCATTCACCATAGGTTCAATAGCAAGTACCATTCCCGGCTTTAAGCGCGGTCCTCTGTTAGGGGGTCCATAATGAGGAATTTGAGGATCCTCATGTAAGTCTTGCCCTACACCATGGCCGACATACTCGCGTACAATGGAAAAGCCATTAGATTCCGCATACGTTTGGATAGCATGGGAGATGTTCGACAAGCGCTCACCCGGTTTTGCTTCTTCAAGGCCCTTATATAACGATTCCTCTGTCACATCCATCAGACGCTCGGATTCTTCATCAATTTGGCCAACAGCATAAGTCCAGGCTGAGTCACCATGATAACCGTTATATTTAGCACCGATATCAATGCTGATTATATCACCGTCATTTAAAACTCGACCACCAGGAATGCCATGAACAAGTTCATCGTTAACTGAAGCACAAATGCTGCCGCGGAAACCATTATACCCTTTGAATGATGGAATTGCATCGTGTTTACGGATAAACCGGTCAGCAATAACATCCAGTTCGCGGGTTGTGATACCGGGTGCTATATGTTTTTTCAGTTCCTGATGTGTAAGTGCTACGATTCTGCCGGCCTCACGCATTATTTCAAGCTCACGCGGGGTTTTGCAAATGATCATTGTAAGCCCCCGAGCAATGCATCAAGATCAGAAAATACTTTATTAATATCCTGCTGACCATCAATATTGCGCAGATAACCTTTCGTTTCGTAGAAATCAAGCAACGGTTTTGTTTGTTTAATATTAACGTCAAGCCGATTCTGAACAGTCGCTTCATTATCATCAGCACGCTGATACAGCTCACCGCCGCAGCGATCACACACTCCGTCTTTCGCTGGGGGATTGAATACTAAATGATAAGTAGCTCCGCAGTCTTTACAGATGCGGCGTCCTGTAAGACGTTCCATTAGAATACTCTGATCAACATCAATATTAATAACATAATTGATTTTCTTGTTTAAATCAGAAAGGATGTTTTCAAGGGCATCTGCTTGGGCAACCGTTCTTGGGAAGCCATCCAGCAAAAAGCCTTTTTCACAATCATCCTTGCTTAATCGTTCACGTACAATGCCGATTGTTACCTCATCAGGAACAAGCTCGCCTTTATCCATGAATGATTTTGCTTTAAGGCCTAGGTCCGTTTCGTCTTTAATAGCCGCACGGAACATATCTCCGGTAGAAATATGAGGGATGCCGTATTTTTGGACGATCTTCTCGGCTTGTGTACCTTTACCGGCACCAGGGAGCCCCATTAAAACTAAATTCACGTCAATTTCCCCCTAGTCTCCAAATGGTATAAGGGAACATGCGTCCCCTACAACCAAATTATTTAATGAAACCTTTATAATGACGTTTAACCAGCTGTGCTTCAAGCTGCTTCATCGTTTCCAGTGCAACACCGACAACGATCAACAGGCTTGTGCCTCCAATTTGAGCAGATTCAGGCAATCCGGCGATATTGATGAAGAATACCGGCAGAATTGAAATCACTGTCAGGAATAGCGCACCGACAAAAGTTAAACGGTATAAGACGCGAGTCAGATATTCCTGCGTGTTATTTCCTGGACGGATGCCCGGGATATAACCGCCCTGCTTCTTCAGGTTTTCCGCAACTTGTTCCGGGTTCACCTGAATGAAAGCATAGAAATAAGTAAAAGCAATGATTAATGCACTATAGATGACCATTCCGATTGGAGACGTATAGTCAAATATACTTTGAATCCATAGCGTAACATCACTCTGCTCAAAGAAACCGGCAATGGTTCTTGGCGTGATGATGAAAGAAATCGCAAAGATTACTGGAATTACACCAGCTGCATTAACTTTTAACGGAAGATGAGTTGATTGTCCGCCAGCAGAATTTTGTCCTGCTGTTACACGCTTAGCATATTGAATAGGAATCTTTCTTAATGCCTGTTGGATGAAGATCGTTCCTACAACAATAGCAATGACTGCGATCAGGATAAGCACGATTGTCACAATGCGAAGGAATAGCTGCTCTCCAGCATTTTCAAACTGCTGAGCGTAAATCTGGTTAACCGTTGAAGGAATTCCAGCCACGATACCAGCAAAGATAATGATGGAAATACCATTTCCTACACCTTTTGATGTAATCTGCTCACCAAGCCACATTAGAAATGCAGTTCCGGCAGTCAATACCACAGCAATCAATAGATAAGAGGTAATTCCCGGATTCTCAATCAGCATTCCGCCTGCTAGGTTATTAAACCCATAAGACATACCGAGAGCCTGGATAAAACCAAGCACGATAGTAAAGTAACGGGTAAACTGAGCTAACTTACGGCGTCCAACATCTCCCTGCTTTGACCATTCCGTAAACTTAGGAACAACATCCATCTGCAGAAGCTGCACAATGATGGATGCCGTAATGTACGGCATGATACCCATTGCAAGAATGGAGAAGTTTAGGAGCGCCCCGCCGCCGAATGTATTCAGAACACCGAATACATTAAGTTCATCCTGGGCTTTTAATAGCTCTGCATTTACGCCCGGTACAGGGATAAATGTACCGATGCGAAATACAACCAGCATTAAAAGGGTGAAGATAATCTTTCGTCTTATATCACCCACACGCATAAAATTGGAGATTGTCTGAAACATTAAATCACCTCAGTTTGACCGCCGGCAGCTTCAATAGCTTCCTTTGCAGCAGAGGAGAATTTATGAGCTTTAACTGTAAGCTTTTTCTCAACTTTGCCTTTTGCAAGAATCTTGATTCCTGCTTTTTCGTTGCTTACTACACCAGTTTCGATAAGAAGCGCTGGAGTTACTTCAGCTCCATCTTCGAAACGGTTTAGAGCATCAAGGTTCACAATCGCGTACTCTTTACGGTTGATGTTAGTGAAACCGCGTTTAGGCAAGCGTTGGAATAAAGGTGTTTGACCACCCTCGAATCCAGGACGGACACCGCCGCCAGAACGAGCGTTTTGACCTTTATGACCCTTACCAGCAGTTTTACCATTACCGGAACCGATACCACGGCCTTTGCGTTTGCGTTCCCCACGAGAACCTTCTGCAGGCTTTAATTCATGAAGTTTCATGTTGGCACCTCCTTATTTGTAGAAGAATAGATTTATTTTTCTTTTACCACAACAAGGTGAGCAACTTTGTTGATCATTCCGCGGATAGCAGGATTATCTTGATGCTCAACTGTTTGGTGCATTTTGCGTAAGCCAAGAGCCTTAACTGTTTCGCGCTGGTCTTGCGGGCGACCAATCACGCTGCGAGTGAGGGTTACTTCAAGTTTATTCGCCATTTGATATCCCTCCTTATCCTAACAGTTCTTCTACTGATTTACCACGTAATTTCGCTACGTCCTCAGCACGTTTTAATTGAGTTAAACCGTTCAAAGTGGCGCGAACCATGTTGATTGGTGTGTTAGTACCTAAAGATTTAGATAAGATATCACCAACACCAGCTAATTCAAGAACCGCACGAACTGGACCTCCGGCGATTACTCCAGTACCTTCAGAAGCAGGCTTAAGAAGGATTTCTCCAGCACCGAAGTGACCGATTACCTGGTGAGGAATTGTACTTCCAACCATAGGTACTTCGACTAAGTTTTTCTTAGCATCTTCCATAGCTTTGCGGATCGCTTCAGGAACTTCCTGTGCTTTACCTGTACCAAAGCCAACGTGACCGTTTTTGTCACCTACTACTACAAGAGCAGAGAAACGAAAACGACGTCCACCTTTAACAACCTTTGCTACACGATTAATCGTAACTACGCGCTCTTCAAGTTCAAGTTTGTTTGGATCAATACGACGCATCTTTTTGTGTCCCTCCTTTGTCTATTAAAATTCTAAACCATTTTCACGTGCTGCATCAGCTAATGCTTGAACACGTCCATGATATAGATAGCCACCACGATCGAAAACGACAGCTTTAACGCCTTTTTCGACTGCGCGCTTTGCAACTAATTCTCCGACCTTAACTGCTGCATCAACGTTGCTAGTTGCATCAAGGTTTACTTCTTTATCTTGTGTAGAAGCACTTGCTACAGTAACTCCGTTTACATCATCAATAAGTTGAGCATAAATGTGCTTGTTTGAACGATACACATTTAGACGAGGACGAGCCGCAGTTCCAGAAAGTTTCGCACGCACACGAGCATGCCTTTTCTTACGAACTGCATTTTTATCAGCCTTCGTAATCATTTCGGTCACTCCTTTCGTTTACCTAAGCGGCATTACTTACCAGTTTTACCTTCTTTACGACGAACATATTCGCCTTCATAGCGGATACCTTTACCTTTGTAAGGCTCTGGAGGACGAACATCACGGATGTTGGCAGCCAATGCACCAACACGTTCTTTGTCAGTACCTTTAACCATGATCTTTGTGTTAGATGGAACTTCAACTTCAATACCTTCTTCAGGTTCGATTTCAACAGGATGAGAGTAACCAACGTTTAAAACAAGCTTTTTGCCTTGTTTTTGAGCACGGTAACCGACACCGATAAGCTCTAGTCCTCTTTCGAATCCTTTTGACACACCCTCAACCATGTTAGCTAGAAGTGCGCGAGTAGTTCCGTGCAATGCGCGGTGTTCTTTCGCATCAGATGGACGGGATACGTTGATTACGCTGTCCTCCACCTTGATTTCGATATCCTGGTTGAATGAACGAGTTAGTTCACCTTTAGGACCCTTCACAGTAACCGTGTTATTGTCGTTAGTAACAGTAACACCAGTTGGAATTTCGATTGGTTTTTTACCTATACGAGACATTTAATTGCACCTCCATTCATGAAAAACTCTATTACCAAACGTATGCTAATACTTCTCCGCCGACTTGTTTAGCGCGGGCATCTTTATCAGTGATAACTCCTTGAGAAGTAGAAACTAGTGCGATTCCAAGACCGTTAAGTACGCGAGGTACTTCATCAGCCTTTGCGTATACACGAAGACCAGGCTTACTGATACGCTTAAGACCAGTGATAACGCGTTCGTTGTTTGAACCGTATTTTAGGAAAATGCGGATGATGCCTTGCTTGTTATCTTCGATAAGCTCAACATCACGTACAAAACCTTCACGCTTTAAGATCTCTGCAATTTCTTTCTTGATGTTAGAAGCAGGAACTTCTAATTTTTCGTGACGAACCATGTTCGCATTACGGATGCGAGTTAGCAAGTCTGCAATTGGATCTGTCATGACCATTGTTTTTACCTCCTTCCCATGCTTGGGGTTTACCAGCTAGCTTTTTTCACGCCAGGAATTTGTCCTTTATATGCTAATTCACGGAAACAAATACGACAAAGCTTAAATTTACGGTATACAGAATGTGGACGTCCACAGCGTTCGCAGCGAGTGTACTCCTGTACCTTGTGTTTAGGCGTGCGTTTTTGCTTCGCAATCATTGACTTTTTAGCCACGTTTTCGCCTCCCTCTATTTAGCGATTACTTTTGGAATGGCATTCCAAATTGAGTTAAAAGTTCACGAGCTTCTTCATCAGTGTTAGCTGTAGTTACGATAACGATATCCATACCACGAACTTTGCTTACTTTATCGTAATCAATCTCAGGGAAGATTAACTGTTCTTTGACACCTAGAGTATAGTTACCTCGGCCGTCAAATGACTTCTTAGAGATACCGCGGAAGTCACGCACACGTGGAAGAGATACAGATACTAACTTATCAAAGAACTCATACATGCGCTCTCCACGAAGAGTAACCTTCGCACCGATTGGCATACCTTCACGAAGACGGAAGCCAGCGATTGATTTCTTAGCGCGAGTGATAACCGGCTTTTGACCAGTGATCAAAGTTAATTCCTCAACAGCTTTATCTAGTGCTTTAGCGTTTTGAACAGCGTCACCAATACCCATGTTGATAACGATTTTGTCAAGCTTAGGTGCTTGCATAACTGATTTATAGTTAAACTTGCTCATTAGAGCAGGAGTAATTTCTTTTGAATGCTTTTCTTTTAGGCGGTTCATTCATTGTACCTCCCTTCTTCTTTGAACTTATTTATCTAGAAATTCACCGGATTTTGTTGCAACACGTACTTTTTTGCCATCAACCGTTTTATAGCCTACACGAGTTGGTTCACCAGATTTAGGATCAACAGGCATAACGTTTGATACATGAACAGGTGCCTCTTGGCTGATGATTCCGCCTTGCGGGTTCATCTGAGAAGGCTTAGAGTGTTTCTTTACAATGTTAACTCCTTCAACAAGCACTCGGCTTTGTTTAGGAAACGCTGCTAGAATAACGCCCGTTTTGCCTTTATCCTTACCAGAGATGACCATAACTTTGTCACCTTTTTTCACATGCATCTGCGCGCACCTCCTTAAAGGCAATTTGATTTGTTATTTATAATACTTCTGGAGCTAATGATACAATTTTCATGAAGTTGTTTTCACGTAGTTCACGTGCAACCGGTCCGAAGATACGAGTTCCGCGTGGTCCTTTGTCATCACGAATAATTACACATGCGTTTTCATCGAAACGAATGTAAGTACCGTCATTACGGCGTACACCGCTCTTAGTACGAACAACTACCGCTTTAACAACATCACCTTTTTTAACAACGCCACCTGGTGTTGCTTGTTTCACTGTACAAACGATAACATCACCGATGTTAGCAGTTTTGCGGCCAGAGCCACCAAGAACTTTGATTGTAAGTACTTCACGAGCACCAGAGTTGTCAGCAACTTTTAAACGTGATTCTTGTTGAATCATGTGTGTAACCTCCCTTCGGGATAAATCTCCCAACCGAACAATTAGATAATAACTGCTTTTTCAACTACTTCTACAAGACGGAAGCGTTTAGTCGCAGATAGTGGACGAGTTTCCATAATACGAACGATATCGCCAGTTTTTGCTTGGTTTTGCTCATCATGAGCCTTGAACTTTTTAGAGTACTTAACGCGTTTACCGTAAAGTGGATGCTTTTTGTAAGTTTCGACAAGAACCGTTACTGTCTTATCCATTTTGTCAGAAACGACGCGTCCAGTGTAAACTTTGCGTTGGTTGCGTTCACTCATTGTGCGAACCTCCTCTCAATATCACTTGCTAAAGCCGATTTCTCTTTCACGAATAACAGTTTTCATGCGGGCAATCGCTTTGCGTACTTCACGAATGCGAGCTGTGTTTTCAAGTTGTCCAGTCGCCAATTGAAAGCGAAGGTTGAAAAGCTCTTCTTTTAATGATTTTACTTTTTGTTCAATTTCGGCAGTGGTCAGGTCACGAATTTCATTAGCTTTCATTTGATTCACCACCAATTTCTTCTCGTTTTACAAACTTGCACTTAAGTGGAAGTTTGTGTGCTGCAAGACGTAATGCTTCACGAGCGATCTCTTCAGATACACCAGCGATTTCGAACATTACTTTACCAGGCTTTACAACTGCTACCCATCCTTCAGGAGCACCTTTACCAGAACCCATGCGGACTTCTAGAGGCTTTGCAGTGTAAGGCTTGTGTGGGAAAATTTGAATCCAAACTTTACCGCCACGTTTCATGTAACGAGTCATTGCAATACGTGCAGATTCGATTTGACGGTTAGTGATCCAAGAAGCTTCTAGAGCTTGAAGGCCATATTCACCGAAGTTTACTTCAGTTCCGCCTTTTGATTGACCACGCATTTTTCCGCGGTGTACACGACGATATTTTACGCGCTTTGGCAATAACATATTATTTGCCTCCTTCCCCAGTTTTCTTCTTCGTAGGAAGGACCTCTCCACGATAGATCCATACTTTTACGCCCAATTTACCGTAAGTTGTATCAGCTTCAACTGCAGCATAATCGATATCAGCACGAAGAGTATGAAGTGGAACTGTTCCTTCGCTGTATGATTCTGAACGAGCTATATCAGCACCGCCTAAACGACCAGATACCATTGTTTTGATACCTTTAGCGCCAGCGCGCATTGCACGTTGAATAGTTTGTTTTTGAGCACGACGGAAAGATACGCGGTTTTCTAATTGACGAGCAATGTTTTCCGCAACCAATTTCGCATCGATATCTGCTCTTTTAATTTCAAGAATGTTGATGTGAACACGCTTGCCGGTTAATGAGTTAAGTGACTTACGAAGTGCTTCAACCTCAGTACCACCTTTACCGATAACCATTCCTGGTTTCGCAGTGTGGATAGTGATGTTCAGGCGATTAGCAGCACGTTCGATTTCTACTTTAGAAACAGAAGCTTCGCTTAGACGCTTTGAGATGTACTCACGAACCTTAAGGTCTTCGTGTAAAAGATCAGCATAGTCTTTGCCTGCGTACCATTTTGACTCCCAATCACGGATGACACCGACACGCAAACCGACTGGATTTACTTTTTGACCCACTGATTATCCCTCCTTCTTTTCTGATAAAACGATAGTAATATGGCTAGTGCGCTTGTTGATTTGGCTTGCACGGCCCATAGCGCGAGGACGGAAACGTTTTAAAGTTGGTCCTTCGTCTACGAATGCTTGAGCAACTACCAGGTTGTTAACGTCCATTTCGTAGTTGTGCTCAGCGTTAGCTAGTGCAGATTTTAAAACTTTCTCTACGATTGGAGAAGCAGCTTTAGGTGTAAGGTTTAAAATCGCTACTGCTTCGCCTACTTGCTTTCCTCGAATTAAATCTACGACTAAACGAGCTTTACGAGGAGCAATACGAACTGTTCTTGCAACAGCTTTAGCTTGCATTAGAATGCCCTCCTCTCATTAACGTCTTGTTTTCTTATCATCATTGCCATGGCCTTTGTACGCACGAGTTGGAGCGAATTCTCCAAGCTTGTGGCCTACCATGTCTTCAGTGATGTATACAGGCACATGTTTACGACCATCATAAACTGCGATTGTGTGTCCGATGAATTGTGGGAAGATCGTAGAACGGCGAGACCAAGTTTTAGTAACTTGCTTGCTTTCTGTTTCATTAAGCTTTTCGATCTTTGTCATTAAATGTTCATCAACAAAAGGTCCTTTTTTTAAGCTGCGACCCATGATTGAACCTCCCTTCGTGATTGCTCTACGGTTCTTAATTGGAACCGTAGTACAATCCCGTTATTTTTTACGACGACGTACGATAAATTTATCTGATTTGTTGTTCTTCTTGCGTGTCTTGTAACCAAGTGTTGGTTTGCCCCAAGGAGACATTGGAGACTTACGTCCGATTGGCGAACGTCCTTCACCACCACCGTGTGGGTGATCGTTAGGGTTCATTACAGATCCACGTACAGTTGGGCGCTTGCCTAACCAGCGTGAACGACCTGCTTTACCAATGTTAATAAGCTCGTGCTGCTCGTTTCCGACTTGACCAACTGTCGCACGGCACTCAGCAAGAATCATGCGAACTTCACCAGAGTTTAAACGAACTAATACGTACTTGCCTTCTTTACCAAGAACTTGTGCAGAAGTACCAGCAGAACGTACTAATTGTCCGCCTTTACCAGGTTTTAATTCGATGTTGTGGATTACTGTACCCACTGGAATGTTAACTAGTGGAAGTGCATTACCCACTTTGATATCTGCTTCAGGACCAGCCATTACTTCCATACCCACCTGTAAGTTCTTAGGTGCAAGGATGTAACGCTTTTCTCCATCTACATAGTTAATTAGTGCAATATTTGCAGAGCGGTTTGGATCATACTCGATTGTGGCAACGCGTCCTGGAATGCCATCTTTGTTACGTTTAAAATCGATGATACGATATTGACGTTTATGACCGCCGCCTTGATGACGAACTGTCAACTTACCTTGGTTGTTACGGCCGCCTTTTCTCTTTAAAGGAGCAAGTAAAGACTTTTCTGGTTGGTTAGTCGTGATTTCTGCGAAATCAGAAACCGTCATGCCGCGACGACCATTAGAGGTAGGTTTATACTTTTTAATCGCCATTTCGTTTCCCTCCTCTTCTAGTTATAGTGAATTAAGCTTCAAATAGCTCGATTTCTTGGCTTTCAGCTGTTAATTTAACGATCGCTTTACGGCGTTTGTTAGTGTATCCGCCGAATTTGCCCATACGCTTGAACTTACCTTTGTAGTTCATGATGTTAACTTTCTCAACTTTAACGCCAAAGATTTGCTCTACAGCGTCTTTAACTTGAGTCTTGTTAGCACGTACGTCAACTTCGAACGTATATTTTTTATCAGCCATAATGTCAGTAGAACGTTCAGTGATTACGGGGCGCTTAATGATATCGCGTGCATCCATTATGCAAGCACCTCCTCTACTTTTTCAACCGCTGCTTTCGTCATGATAAGCTTATCATGGTTTAAAACATCTAAAACAGTGATTCCAGAAGCAGATACAACTGTTACACCAGGGATGTTGCGAGCAGATAGTGCTACGTTCTCATCTAGGTCAGCAGTTACGATAAGTGCTTTTGAACCAACAGAAAGACCAGATAATACACCTTTAAAGTCTTTAGTTTTAGGAGCTTCGAAAGCAAGGCCTTCTAATACTAGGATGTTTTCTTCTAATACTTTAGAAGATAACGCAGATTTGATTGCCAGACGGCGAACCTTTTTAGGCAGTTTGTAGCTGTAGCTGCGTGGTACAGGACCAAATACAGTACCGCCTCCGCGCCATTGTGGTGAACGGATAGAACCTTGACGTGCACGGCCTGTGCCTTTTTGGCGCCATGGCTTACGTCCTCCGCCCGCTACTTCAGAACGAATTTTAGTTTTATGAGTCCCTTGACGTAATGAAGCTCTTTGCATAACAACAGCTTCGAATAGTACGTGCTGGTTGGGCTCGATACCAAAGATCGCATCATTAAGTTCGATATCACCAACTTTAGATCCGCTTTGGTTAAACAATGCTACTTTCGGCATTCTGTTTTCCTCCTTTCCGGTTTAATTATTATGCTTTAACCGCACTTTTGATTTTTACTAATGCTTTTCTGGCACCAGGTACATTACCTTTGATCAAAAGAAGGTTGCGTTCAACATCAACTTTTACGATTTCAAGGTTTTGTACAGTCACTTGTTCTCCACCCATGCGACCAGGTAATAATTTACCTTTGAATACACGGTTTGGAGCTACAGGACCCATTGAACCAGGGCGACGATGATAACGAGAACCGTGAGCCATAGGCCCGCGAGATTGTCCGTGGCGCTTGATGGCACCCTGGAAACCTTTACCTTTTGAAATTCCTGTTACATCAACAGTATCGCCTTCTGCGAAAATATCAACTTTGACTTCCTGACCAACTTCATATTGTCCTAAATCAGCTCCGCGGAATTCGCGTACGAAGCGCTTAGGAGCAGTGTTTGCTTTAGCAACATGCCCTTTTTCAGGTTTGTTGGACAACTTGTCCCGCTTGTCTTCGAATCCAATCTGGATTGCTTCATATCCATCAGTATCAACTGATTTCTTTTGAAGAACAACGTTAGCAGCTGCCTCAACCACTGTTACCGGGATAAGATCACCGTTTTCAGCAAATACTTGAGTCATACCAATCTTTCTTCCTAAGATTCCTTTGGTCATTAGTCACACCTCCTAAGTTTCTTATGATTATTTATTGATTAAAGTTTGATTTCGATATCTACACCAGACGGTAAGTCTAAACGCATTAGAGAATCAACCGTTTGTGGTGTTGGGTTAACGATGTCGATAAGACGTTTATGCGTACGCATTTCGAACTGCTCACGAGAGTCTTTGTACTTGTGAACCGCACGTAGGATTGTGTAAATAGACTTTTCAGTTGGTAATGGAATCGGACCTGAAACAGCCGCACCAGAACGTTTTGCAGTCTCAACAATCTTTTCTGCTGATTGATCAAGAATTCTGTGATCATACGCTTTTAAACGAATACGAATTTTTTGTTTTGCCATTATTTTCCCTCCTTTTCGCCTATTTTAAGATAGACATTCTCCGTGAAAATTTCCCACACACTCGCCATGGCAAAGCGGCCGGGTGTGTCAGCAACCTTTCACATCATCGCAGTCAAAGACCAACATTGTCTATTATACAGAAACAATAAATGAAATGCAACATGTATATGTTATTTCTTTTTGTTCCGCACACTTTTACTATTATAACTGCTGTGTATTGAGTTTTCAAGAGTATAGGAAGAAGTCTAACTATTTGCACTGTGAGTAATTGAGTAGAAAATATAGTGGTGATTATATATAGAAGAAAAGCGGTTTTAATCGGGAGTTTTTTAGAGGAGGAATGTTCTCTATCCGTGAACCACAAGCAGGAACGCAGGAAATATTAGTGAATTTGAAATGATGATTTTAAATTCCATTCATCTGTTTATGTATTGGATTAGGGAGGAAGCAAATAAAAAAACAGATGGGTCGTCACCCATCTGTTTTTATTAGTTGAGATTACTCAGTGATTGTAGCAACTACGCCAGCGCCTACAGTACGTCCACCCTCACGGATAGAGAACTTAGTACCTTCTTCGATAGCGATTGGAGCGATTAGTTCTACAGTCATTTCGATGTTATCTCCAGGCATAACCATTTCTACACCTTCAGGAAGATTACAGATACCAGTTACATCAGTTGTACGGAAGTAGAACTGAGGACGGTAGTTAGTGAAGAATGGAGTATGACGTCCACCTTCTTCTTTTGAAAGAACGTATACTTCAGCTTTAAACTTAGTGTGTGGAGTGATTGAACCTGGCTTAGCAAGTACTTGTCCACGTTGGATATCTTCACGTGCAACACCACGAAGAAGGGCACCAATGTTGTCTCCAGCTTCAGCATAGTCAAGAAGCTTACGGAACATTTCTACACCAGTTACAGTAGTTGATTTTGGCTCTTCAGCAAGACCGATGATTTCGATAACGTCACCGACTTTAACTTGTCCACGCTCAACACGTCCTGTAGCAACAGTACCACGGCCAGTGATTGAGAATACATCCTCAACAGGCATCATGAATGGCTTGTCAGTGTCACGAGTTGGAGTTGGGATGTACTCGTCAACTGCTGCCATAAGTTCTTCGATTTTAGCTTCCCACTCAGCTTCTCCTTCAAGAGCTTTAAGAGCAGAACCTTTGATTACAGGAATGTCATCACCAGGGAATTCGTACTCAGAAAGAAGGTCACGAACTTCCATTTCTACTAATTCAAGTAGTTCTTCATCGTCAACCATGTCACACTTGTTCATGAATACAACAAGGAAAGGAACACCAACCTGACGAGAAAGAAGGATGTGCTCACGAGTTTGTGGCATTGGGCCGTCAGCAGCAGAAACAACTAGGATTCCGCCGTCCATTTGTGCAGCACCAGTGATCATGTTTTTAACATAGTCAGCGTGACCTGGGCAGTCAACGTGTGCATAGTGACGGTTATCAGTTTCGTACTCAACGTGTGCAGTTGAGATTGTGATTCCACGCTCGCGCTCTTCTGGAGCCGCGTCGATTTGATCGTATCCGCGTGCTTCACCGCCGCCTTTTTTAGAAAGAACAGTTGTGATAGCTGCAGTTAAAGTAGTTTTACCATGGTCAACGTGTCCGATAGTACCGATGTTAACATGGGGTTTTGAACGGTCAAATTTAGCTTTTGCCATTTGAAATTTCCTCCTTCAGATAATAAAAGTTAAGTATTTTATGCTGTGAAGAGGTTTCCCTTTCCACAGCGCTTTTAGCCTACAATAGTAGTTATACTTTATTGAAAAGGTAAAATCAATTATTCACCTTTATTTTTTTTGATGATTTCTTCAGAAATTGATTTTGGTACTTCTTCATAGTGGTCGAAGTGCATTGAGAATGTACCGCGGCCCTGCGTATTAGAACGCAATGAAGTTGCATATCCAAACATTTCTGATAGTGGAACCATCGCACGAACTACTTGCGCGTTACCGCGAGCTTCCATACCTTCAACGCGTCCACGGCGTGATGTTACATCACCCATGATGTCTCCCATGTATTCTTCAGGGATTACGACTTCAACCTTCATAACCGGCTCAAGAATTACAGGATTACATTTTGACGCAGCGTTTTTAAGTGCCATAGATGCAGCAATCTTAAACGCCATTTCAGAGGAGTCAACATCATGGTAAGAACCGTCAAATAAACGGGCTTTGATGTCTACCAGTGGGAATCCGGCAAGTACTCCTCTATCCAGCGAATCTTCAAGACCCGCTTGAACAGCTGGGATGTATTCACGAGGAACGACACCACCAACGATTCCGTTTTCGAATTCGAAGCCTTTACCTTCTTCATTAGGACTGAATTCGATCCAAACGTGACCGAACTGTCCGCGTCCACCGGATTGACGTGCAAATTTACCTTCAACCTTAGCTGAACCACGGAAAGTTTCACGGTATGCAACCTGAGGAGCACCTACGTTAGCTTCCACTTTAAATTCACGTCTCATACGGTCAACAAGGATATCAAGGTGAAGCTCACCCATACCCGCGATGATAACCTGTCCAGTTTCCTGGTCAGTATGAGCGCGGAATGTAGGATCTTCTTCTTGAAGTTTTTGAAGAGCAGTTGTCATCTTATCTTGGTCAGCCTTTGATTTAGGCTCGATAGATAATGAGATAACCGGCTCTGGGAATTCCATAGACTCAAGAATAACAAGATTCTTTTCATCACATAGAGTATCCCCTGTAGTAGTGTCTTTAAGACCTACAGCAGCTGCGATATCACCAGAGTGTACTACTGAGATCTCTTCACGGGAATTCGCATGCATTTGCAGGATACGTCCTACACGCTCACGCTTTCCTTTAGTAGAGTTCTGTACATATGAACCAGAGTTTAATGTACCGGAATACACACGGAAGAATGTAAGTTTACCAACGTAAGGGTCGGTCATAACTTTAAATGCAAGTGCTGAGAATGGTGCATCATCGCTTGATGGACGAGTAACCTCTTCTTCTGTATCCGGTAGTGTACCTTTAATAGAAGGTACATCAAGAGGAGATGGAAGGTAGTCGATTACTGCATCAAGCATTTTTTGAACACCTTTGTTTTTGAACGCAGAACCACAGATAACTGGGTAGAATTCAACGTTTACTGTACCTTTACGAATAGCAGCTTTAAGCTCTTCGTTAGTGATTTCTTCACCGCCAAGGTATTTCTCCATTAATTCTTCATCAAGTTCAGCTACCGCTTCAATTAGCTTTTCACGGTATTCTTCTGCTTGATCCATGTATTCAGCTGGAATATCACGGTCTTCGATATCAGTACCCAAGTCGTTTCCGTAGAATGTAGCTTTCATTTCAATTAAGTCGATGATGCCTTCGAACTGATCTTCAGCACCAATCGGTAATTGAATTGCAGCTGCATTCGCTTGAAGACGATCATGAAGAGTCTTCAATGAGTACAAGAAGTCTGCACCGATTTTATCCATTTTGTTTACGAATACCACACGTGGTACTCCGTAAGTAGTAGCCTGACGCCAAACTGTTTCAGTTTGCGGCTCAACACCTGACTGCGCGTCAAGTACAGCTACTGCACCATCAAGAACACGAAGTGAACGTTCAACTTCAACTGTGAAGTCTACGTGTCCAGGAGTGTCAATGATGTTAACGCGGTGACCTTTCCACTGTGCAGTTGTCGCAGCAGAAGTGATTGTGATTCCACGCTCTTGCTCCTGCTCCATCCAGTCCATCTGTGAAGCACCTTCGTGTGTTTCACCGATTTTGTGGATACGGCCTGTGTAGTAAAGTACACGCTCAGTAGTTGTTGTTTTACCGGCATCGATGTGAGCCATGATACCGATATTACGAGTATTTTCTAAGGAGAACTCTCTAGCCATTGGGTCTTTCTCCTTCCTAGTATGAGTGTTATTTTAATTAAGCAGTATATCTTACCAGCGGTAGTGAGCAAACGCTTTGTTTGCTTCTGCCATTTTGTGTGTATCTTCACGTTTCTTAACAGATGCACCAGTGTTGTTAGCTGCATCAAGGATTTCGTTAGCTAAACGCTCTTCCATAGTCTTTTCACCGCGAAGACGCGCATAGTTTACTAACCAGCGAAGACCAAGAGTAGTACGGCGGTCAGGACGCACCTCAACTGGTACTTGGTAGTTTGCACCACCTACACGGCGTGCTTTAACTTCAAGTACAGGCATGATGTTTTTAAGCGCCTGATCGAAAACTTCCATTGGTTCTTTGCCAGTGCGCTCGCTGATGATATCGAACGCAGAGTAAAGAATTGCTTGAGATTTACCTCTCTTACCATCAGTCATCATTTTGTTGATCAGACGGCTAACTAGTTTTGAGTTGTAAATCGGATCCGGCAATACGTCTCTTTTTGCTACAGGACCTTTACGTGGCATGGATTGTTCCTCCTTTCAAAGATGGTTGTCTATTAATTAGAATTATTTTTTAGCTGCTTTTGGACGCTTAGCACCGTATTTAGAACGGCCTTGCATACGGTTGTTAACACCAGCAGTATCTAAAGCGCCGCGCACGATGTGATAACGCACACCCGGTAAGTCTTTTACACGTCCTCCACGGATAAGAACAACACTGTGCTCTTGAAGGTTGTGCCCGATACCAGGGATGTAAGCATTAACCTCGATACCATTTGTTAAACGAACACGAGCATATTTACGTAATGCAGAGTTCGGTTTCTTTGGAGTCATTGTACCAACACGAGTACAAACACCACGCTTTTGAGGTGAAGCTACGTTTGTTTGAGCTTTCTTGAAGCTGTTGTAGCCTTTGTTAAGAGCAGGTGAGTTTGACTTCTCAGACTTAGTTTGACGAGGCTTGCGCACTAATTGATTAATAGTAGGCATTTGATTTTTCCTCCCTTCGAATTTGTTTAAGCCCACACATCCAGGTGGTTCATTTTGTTGCAAAAACAAAGTTCTTGCAGATACCAATCTACAAAAACAGTTTTTAAATAGATATGGCAACAGTTGCTGCCCCAACTTCGATTCCACATGCCTTTCCGAGTTTTTTCATCGAATCGACATATACAATCGGAACGTCCATTTCAGTCGCTGTACTAACCACTTTTGCTGTAACCCTAGGATCAGCATCACTGGCGACTACGACTTCATCGATTGTTCCCAGTTTAAGAGCTTTGACTGTTTGCTTTGTTCCTACAATAATACTTTTTGCCTGCAATACTTTATCATAAGACATTTACGACATCCTCCAAAGTATCCGGTGAATAGGAGCACCTTTGCAATAGTAACACCTTCATATTTCAATGTCAATAAGCAAAATGATTTTTATTTCGTTTATTCACTATAAAATGCGGCACTTGCTTTCAAATAAGCAAGCACCGCAATGATTACATTATTCTACAGTAACAGTATCTTCAGCAGCTTCCTCGTTTGTATAAGGCTCTGCTCTTCTGTATCGCTGCATGCCTGTTCCAGCAGGGACAAGCTTACCAATAATTACATTTTCTTTCAGGCCAAGAAGCTCATCGCGCTTGCCTTTGATCGCTGCATCGGTAAGAACTCTTGTTGTCTCCTGGAAGGATGCTGCTGATAAGAATGAATCTGTTTCAAGAGATGCTTTTGTGATACCCAACAGAACCGGACGTCCTGTTGCAGGCATTTTACCAGCAAGAATGGCTTTTTCATTGGCATCTGTAAATTGATGGATATCAAGCAATGTACCTGGAAGCACATCTGTTTCTGCCGCATCAATTACACGCACTTTGCGAAGCATCTGGCGGACCATTACTTCGATGTGCTTATCGCCGATTTCAACACCCTGCATGCGGTATACCTTTTGAACTTCACGCAGCAAGTATTCCTGAACAGCTGTTACATCTCTCACTTTAATTAACTCTTTAGGGTCAATGGAACCTTCAGTCAGTTCCTGACCACGCACTACTTTGTCGTTTACAGCTACTTTTAAGCGGGCTGTGTAAGGTGCTGTGTAGGTCTTGGACTCAACTTCACCCTGAACAACAATTTCCTGCTGGCGGTCGCGGCCTTCGTTCAGGCCGACTACAACACCATCGATTTCTGAAATAACTGCCTGACCTTTAGGGTTACGCGCTTCGAAAATTTCCTGGATACGCGGTAAACCTTGAGTGATATCGTCTCCTGCTACACCACCGGTATGGAAGGTACGCATTGTTAACTGTGTACCTGGTTCACCGATGGATTGGGCAGCGATAATACCTACTGCTTCACCAACTTCAACCTCTTGGCCGGTAGCCAAGTTGCGGCCGTAGCATTTCTTACATACACCATGGCGGGTGTTGCAAGTGAATGCTGAACGGATCCATACCTTTTCAATGCCGGCTGAAACAACTTCGACTGCTAAATCTTCAGTAATCAAACCATTTTCAGGCACGATCACTTCATTTGTCTCAGGATGTTTGATGTTCCTTCTTGCATATCGGCCAATCAGACGCTCTTCAAGCGCTTCAATGACTTCAGTGCCATCCTTAAGAGATGCGATAAGCAAGCCGCGGTCAGTTCCGCAATCGTCGTCACGAACGATGACATCCTGCGCAACATCTACAAGGCGGCGAGTCAGGTAACCTGAGTCAGCTGTTTTAAGAGCCGTATCGGCAAGACCTTTACGGGCACCGTGTGTGGAAATAAAGTACTCGAGTACTGTTAATCCTTCACGGAAACTCGATTTGATCGGTAATTCAATGATACGTCCAGCCGGGTTGGCCATCAGTCCGCGCATACCGGCTAACTGAGTGAAGTTGGACGCGTTACCACGGGCACCAGAGTCACTCATCATGAAGATCGGGTTGGATTTATCCAATGAATTCATTAGTTTTGCCTGGATATTATCTTTCGCTGCACTCCAGATTGAAATAACACGATCATAACGCTCGTCTTCGGTAATAAGACCGCGTCTGAACTGTTTCATTACATTATCAACCTTGCCCTGTGCTTCCTGGATAATTTCCTGCTTCTCCCTTAATACTACGATATCAGCAACACCGACTGTGATACCGGCTTTTGTGGAGTGCCTGAATCCAAGGTTCTTCATGCGGTCAAGCATTTTAGACGTTTCCGTAATTTTGAAGCGTTTGAAGACTTCCGCAATGATGTTTCCAAGGATCTTTTTCTTAAACGGATCTACCAGCGGCATTTCCTTGATAACGGCAGCTACATCAGTAGCAGGCTCTACAAAATATTTCGCAGGAGTTTCAATCTCCAGGTTTTCTTTTGTAGGCTCATTAATGTAAGGGAATGTTTCAGGCAGAATTTCGTTGAAAATAAGCTTACCAACCGTAGTTAATAAAAGCTTCTTGTTTTGTTCTTCAGTGAAAGTCTGATTATTTAAGGATCCAGCATGGACAGCTACTCTTGTATGCAAGTGCACATATCCATTTTGATAAGCAAGCAGCGCTTCGCTTGTATCTTTAAAAATCATACCTTCGCCAACGGCGCCGGCTCTTTCAAGTGTCAGGTAATAGTTACCCAGTACCATATCCTGAGAAGGAGTAACAACTGGCTTACCGTCTTTCGGATTCAGAATGTTCTGTGCTGCCAGCATCAGCAAGCGTGCTTCTGCCTGTGCTTCAGATGAAAGCGGCACGTGAACAGCCATTTGGTCACCGTCAAAGTCTGCGTTGTAAGCAGTACATACAAGCGGGTGAAGACGAATAGCGCGTCCTTCAACCAATGTCGGTTCGAATGCCTGAATGCCGAGTCTGTGAAGAGTCGGAGCACGGTTAAGCAATACAGGGTGCTCTTTAATAACACTTTCAAGAACATCCCAAACTTCCGGCTGTACTCTTTCAATTTTGCGCTTTGCAGATTTGATGTTGTGAGCTAAGCCCTTCTCCACCAATTCCTTCATAACGAACGGCTTAAATAATTCCAATGCCATTTCTTTTGGAAGTCCGCACTGGTACATTTTTAAGTTTGGTCCTACGACGATAACCGAACGTCCCGAATAGTCAACACGCTTACCAAGCAAGTTCTGGCGGAAGCGTCCTTGTTTTCCTTTAAGCATATGCGATAGGGATTTTAACGGACGGTTTCCTGGTCCAGTTACCGGTCTTCCGCGGCGGCCGTTATCAATTAGCGCATCTACAGCTTCCTGAAGCATGCGTTTTTCGTTCTGAACGATAATGCTTGGAGCACCAAGGTCCAATAAACGCTTCAAACGGTTGTTGCGGTTAATTACACGGCGGTACAGATCATTCAGGTCGGAAGTGGCAAAACGTCCACCATCCAGCTGTACCATCGGACGAAGCTCCGGAGGAATAACCGGAAGAACGTCGAGAATCATCCAGGACGGTTCATTTCCAGAACCACGGAAAGCTTCAAGTACTTCCAGGCGCTTGATTGCACGAGTGCGTCGCTGGCCCTGGGCGGTTTTCAATTCCTCTTTAAGGGAATCTACTTCTTTGTTGAGATCTATGTCAGAAAGAAGCTTCTTAATGGATTCAGCACCCATGGAAGCCTGGAACTTGTTTCCGTATTTTTCACGGTATGCACGGTACTCTTTTTCAGAAAGCAGCTGCTTCTTCTCAAGAGCCGTAACGCCAGGATCCGTTACAACATAAGAAGCGAAGTAAATAACTTCTTCAAGTGCACGCGGAGACATGTCCAGCACAAGACCCATACGGCTTGGGATGCCCTTGAAATACCAAATGTGGGATACAGGGGCTGCAAGTTCAATATGGCCCATTCTTTCACGGCGGACTTTCGCGCGTGTTACTTCAACGCCGCATCGGTCACAGACCACGCCTTTATATCGAACACGCTTATACTTTCCACAGTGACATTCCCAGTCTTTCGTCGGTCCGAAAATGCGCTCGCAGAATAGACCGTCTTTTTCTGGTTTTAATGTACGATAGTTGATCGTTTCAGGTTTCTTAACTTCACCATGTGACCAAGAACGTATCTTATCCGGTGAAGCAAGACCTATTTTCATATACTCGAAATTGTTTACATCTAGCAAGGGGCCTACCTCCCTTTTGATCTCCGGGTTTTACCCTTATTGCTCAAACAGCAGCAAAGTGCCAATAATATCCCCAGCGGCATCCGCCATGTAAGGCGGAGCGCCAAGGGATTAAGGAATTTATATGAAATTATTCTTTCGTAACTGCTTGCTCTTCGTTTTGCTTTTCCGGAGCGATTGTCAATGATTCAGCCTGCTGAACTTCATCTTCATCTTCCATGTCGCGCATTTCAATTTCTTCTTCATCGCCGGATAGGATCTTAACATCCATACCTAAACTTTGAAGCTCTTTGATCAGTACCTTGAATGATTCCGGTACACCTGGCTCAGGTACATTCTCGCCTTTGACGATTGATTCATAAGTCTTAACACGTCCAACAACGTCATCGGACTTAACTGTTAAGATTTCCTGAAGTGTATAGGCAGCACCATATGCTTCAAGTGCCCATACCTCCATCTCACCGAAACGCTGTCCGCCGAACTGAGCTTTACCGCCCAATGGCTGCTGCGTAACAAGAGAGTAAGGTCCTGTTGAACGGGCATGAAGCTTATCGTCAACCATGTGTGCCAGTTTGATCATATACATGACACCGACAGATACACGGTTGTCGAATGGCTCGCCTGAACGTCCATCATAAAGGACAGTCTTCGCATCACGCGCCATGCCTGCTTCTTCGATCGTTGACCATACATCTTCCTCACGTGCACCATCGAATACAGGAGATGCAACATGGATGCCAAGAGCTCTGGCAGCCATACCAAGGTGAAGCTCAAGCACCTGTCCGATGTTCATACGCGATGGAACCCCAAGAGGGTTTAACATGATGTCTACTGGAGTGCCATCCGGCAGGTAAGGCATATCTTCTTCCGGTAAAATACGGGAGATAACACCTTTGTTACCGTGACGTCCGGCCATCTTGTCACCTTCAGAGATTTTACGCTTCTGAACGATATATACACGTACAAGCTGGTTAACCCCTGGAGGAAGCTCGTCTCCGTCTTCTCTGTTAAACACTTTAACATCCAGTACAATACCGCCTCCGCCATGTGGCACACGAAGGGATGTATCACGGACTTCACGTGCTTTTTCACCAAAGATTGCGTGCAATAGCCTTTCTTCAGCTGTCAGTTCCGTTACCCCTTTAGGAGTTACTTTACCAACCAGAAGATCGCCATCTTTTACTTCCGCACCTGTACGGATAATTCCGCGTTCGTCCAGGTTGCGCAGTGCATCTTCCCCAACGTTAGGGATATCTCTTGTGATCTCTTCAGGTCCAAGCTTTGTATCGCGTGATTCTGATTCATATTCTTCAATATGGATGGATGTATAAACATCATCTTTTACAAGGCGCTCACTCATGATGATCGCATCCTCGTAGTTATAGCCATCCCAAGTCATGAACGCTACAAGAACGTTGCGTCCAAGAGCTAATTCACCGAGTTCCATGGAAGGACCGTCAGCAAGGATTTCTCCTTTTGTTACACGGTTGCCAACAGCGACGATAGGACGCTGGTTGTAGCAGGTTCCCTGGTTGGATCGAATGAATTTAAGCATTCTGTATTTATCAAGATCGCCTTTAACTTCCTGGCCATCTACGTTTTGAATGCGGCGAACCCAAACTTCGCGGGCCTCTACATGCTCAACAATTCCTTCATGCTTACAGATGACTGCAGCACCTGAGTCTTTACCTGATACATACTCCATACCAGTTCCGACTCTTGGCGCCTCCGGCTGCATCAATGGCACAGCCTGACGCTGCATGTTCGCTCCCATGAGGGCACGGTTGGAGTCATCGTTTTCAAGGAACGGGATACATGCTGTCGCAGCAGATACTACCTGTTTCGGCGATACATCCATGTAGTCAACACGGTCGCGCTTGACAACTGTGTTCTCACCTTTGAAACGGGCAACTACTTCTTCGTCAAGGAATGAACCATCGTCACCAAGAAGCGCATTTGCCTGAGCCACTACATAGTTATCCTCTTCATCGGCTGTCAGATAGTCGATGCGGGATGTGACTTTTCCGGTCTCAGGGTCGATTCGGCGATATGGTGTTTCGATAAATCCGAAGCGGTTCACCTTCGCAAAGGAAGATAAGGAGTTAATCAGACCGATGTTTGGTCCCTCCGGCGTTTCAATCGGACACATACGGCCATAGTGAGAGTAGTGAACGTCACGGACTTCGAAACCGGCACGTTCACGCGTCAGACCACCCGGCCCTAACGCAGAAAGACGGCGCTTATGCGTAAGTTCAGCAAGCGGATTCGTCTGGTCCATGAACTGGGACAACTGAGAGCTTCCAAAGAACTCTTTAATTGACGCAATAACAGGACGGATATTAATCAGCTGCTGAGGTGTAATCGTATTTGTATCCTGGATGGACATTCTCTCGCGGACCACACGCTCCATACGGGATAAACCGATGCGGAACTGGTTCTGCAATAGTTCTCCGACTGAACGAAGACGTCTGTTTCCAAGATGGTCAATATCATCTGTATCTCCTACAGAGTGCAGAAGGTTAAAGAAATAGCTGATAGATGCAATGATGTCAGAAGGTGCAATGTTTTTCACTGCTTCTTCCACATAGGCATTGCCGATCACATTGATGACCTTTTCGCCATCTTCATTAGGCGCGTAAATCTTAATAGACTGAAGCAACACTTCATCATTTACTACTCCGCCTAATAAGCTTACCGTTTTGAAGCCGATATCCTTCTCAAGGTTAGGAAGAATGCGGTCTAATGTACGGCGGTCAAGTGTAACTCCTTTTTCCGCAATGATTTCGCCAGTTTCTGGATCCACAAGCGTTTCAGCCAGTTTTTGGCCAAACAGGCGGTTTTTAATATGAAGCTTCTTATTGATCTTATAGCGTCCAACGTTCGCAAGGTCATAACGCTTTGGATCAAAGAATCTTGAGACAAGCAAGCTTTTTGCATTTTCGACCGTTGGCGGCTCGCCCGGACGAAGACGCTCATAGATTTCAAGGAGAGCTTTATCTGTGCTTTCCGTATTGTCTTTCTCAAGCGTATTGCGAATGTACTCGTTGTCTCCAACCAAATCGATGATCTCTTGATCAGAGCCGAACCCAAGTGCACGCAAAAGAACCGTAACGGGCAGTTTCCGAGTACGATCTATTCTGACGTATACGACGTCTTTGGCATCTGTTTCATACTCAAGCCATGCGCCGCGGTTCGGGATTACGGTTGCTGAATAGCCTTTTTTCCCGTTTTTATCAAGCTTTCCACTGAAGTATACGCTCGGAGAACGCACTAACTGGGATACAATGACACGTTCCGCTCCATTAATAACGAACGTACCTGTCTCTGTCATAAGCGGGAAGTCACCCATAAAGACATCCTGGTCTTTAACTTCGCCTGTTTCTTTGTTTACAAGACGCACTTTCACACGTAAAGGTGCAGAATATGTAACATCTCGTTCTTTCGATTCCTCAACGGAATATTTTGGTTCGCCAAGGCTGTAATCAATAAATTCAAGCGACAAATTACCAGTAAAGTCTTCAATCGGAGAAATATCATGGAACATTTCTCGTAAACCCTCATCAAGAAACCATTGATAAGAAGAGGTTTGGATTTCGATTAGATTTGGTAATTCTAAAACTTCACTGATTCGTGCGTAACTTCTACGTTGGCGGTGTCGTCCATACTGAACTAGTTGACCTGTCAACTGATTCACCCCTCAAATCAAGCGTTATTGTTGCTAATAGCAATTTATATCATCCTATAAGAAAAGCGATGAGCGCCTGCCTATCGGTTCAGGTATTAGCGACTGGACCGATGGCGCACGAAGCCAGCCAGTAAAACTGGCCCAGAAGCAGGCTTCTTCCCAAAATAGCACAGGGACATGAGCCAAGCTTCCATTCTTATAAGACAAAAAGAAAAAGGGTTTTCACTTCAAAAACCACATTTTCACAATACGACTATTATTTTGTTAGCTTTCCCATTAAAACCAATTTTATACAACTATTAGATAAATTTAGTTATAAATAGGAATATAATATGTTGGCATTTTACAATACTATCATAGCAAAAAAGTCAAGTCAATCTTTTTTTGCTCTTAATATAAAATAGCCTTTTTTCTTTTCTGCTGTCTCCACTTCACCGAATAACTCTGTCAGTTTATCGATCGCAGAGGATGCACCCTGCTTTTTCTGGATGACAACCCATAGCTCTCCGCCCGATATCAGAGCCTCAAAGCTTTGTTCAAAAATATCATGCACTATCTTTTTCCCGGCGCGGATTGGCGGGTTTGTCAGGATAGCCGCAAACTTATTGCCTTTTGTACTTTCAAGGCGGTCACTTTCATAGATTTGGACATTTTTTATGCCGTTCAATTCAGCATTTTCCTTCGCAAGTCCAAGCGCCCTCTCATTTACATCAACCATATGAACAGTCCGTTCCGGCATAAGCTTCGCAGCAGTCAGCCCGATAGGTCCATATCCGCAGCCGACATCGAGAATATTCCCATCCGCTTCCGGCTGATCAAATGTTTCGATCAATAATTTAGACCCAAAATCCACTTCACCCTTTGAAAAAACACCGTTGTCTGTTTTAAAACGGAAAGGAAATTCCTTTAAAGTATAGCTCCAGGTTTTAGGGCTGCTATCAACATGCTGTGTTTTGGAATAGTAGTGGTCAGACATGAAATCACCTCCAGGAGTATATATAAGAAGATAAAAGGAGAATCACAAATTATGTGGGTTCGAAGGAATTATATAAGATTGCCCACTAAAAAGCAAAAAGTTAAAGAATAATGTAATTTCGACCCCAAAACAAAAAGCCCGCTTAAGCAGCGGACTTTTCATAAAGGCTATTACTTAACTTCAACGCCAGCTCCAACTTCTTCAAGCTTAGCTTTAACTTCTTCAGCTTCTTCTTTAGAAACGCCTTCTTTAAGAGCTTTTGGAGTGTTGTCAACAAGTTCTTTCGCTTCTTTAAGTCCAAGACCTGTGATTTCACGTACCACTTTGATAACTTTGATTTTTTGGTCGCCTGCAGAAGTAAGAACAACTTCAAATTCAGTTTGCTCTTCAGCAGCGCCACCAGCAGCAGCTCCGCCCATCATTGCTACAGGAGCAGCAGCAGTTACACCAAATTCTTCTTCAATAGCTTTTACTAAGTCGTTTAGTTCTAAAACAGTCATAGATTTAACTGCTTCAATGATTTGTTCTTTAGTCATGATTATGTTTCCTCCTTATTTTTGGTTTGAATCTATTAGTTTAACGCTAAAATCAACTTACGCGCCTTGTTCTTCTTTTTGATCTGCAACAGCTTTTGCAGCAAGAGCAAGATTGCGGATAGGTGCTTGAAGTACGCTGAGTAGCATAGAAAGCAAGCCTTCGCGTGATGGTAGTTCAGCAAGAGCTTTGACATCTTCTACTGAAGCGATATTCCCTTCGATTACACCTGCTTTAATTTCAAGTGCTTCATGCTTTTTCGCGAAATCATTAAGGATTTTCGCTGGAGCAACTACATCTTCTGTGCTGAACGCGATTGCGTTAGGTCCAGTTAAAGACTCGTTTAAACCGGAAAGTTCAGCAGCTTCAGCAGCACGGCGAGTCATTGAATTCTTGTATACTTTGAATTCCACGCCAGCTTCACGAAGCTGTTTACGAAGTTCAGTAACTTCAGCAACAGAAAGACCACGGTAGTCAACAACAACTGTTGATACACTTGATTTAAGTTTATCAGCAATTTCGTCTACGATTTGTTTCTTTTGTTCGATAATGCTGCTCATCCTTACACCTCCTGTAGAATTTTCTACATTCATACCGTTCAATAAAAAACCTCCACGACTTTGCAGACATGGAGGAAGTATACAATAGCGAGAAAAAGCAATTCTATCGTAATACCTCGGCAGGAAATTAAGCAATAAAGCACCTGCTGTCTACGGCACAAATGTTATTATATTTTAACAACAAAATACATATTACAGCATGTATTTCAGAATGTCAATTGTTATTATTGTCCAGCTTCAGCGCCTAGCCCCTCGAGGTCATAAGGCAATCCTCCCGGAAAGGTAAAGAACACCTTTCAGTGAGGCTCGTCTTATGCTTGTCGGGGCTGGGCAAGGCGCTTACGCTTTTCTATTTTACTGCAACAGATGAAGGATCTACTTTAACGCCAGGTCCCATTGTAGAAGTAACAGAAACGTTCTTCATGTAAGTTCCTTTAGCAGCAGCAGGCTTCACTTTCATCATTGTGTCGAAAATAGTGTTGAAGTTTTCAACAAGCTTTTCGTCTTCGAAAGATACTTTACCGATTGGCACGTGGATGTTACCAGCTTTGTCAACACGGTATTCAACTTTACCTGCTTTGATTTCGTTAACTGCTTTTTGAACGTCAAAAGTAACTGTGCCAGTCTTAGGGTTTGGCATTAAGCCTTTAGGTCCTAATACGCGGCCAAGTTTACCAACTTCACCCATCATGTCAGGTGTAGCAACGATTACATCAAAGTCGAACCAGCCTTGGCTGATTTTGTTGATGTATTCAGAATCGCCTACGAAATCTGCTCCAGCTGCTTCTGCTTCTTTCGCTTTTTCGCCTTTAGCGAATACAAGAACGCGCTGAGTTTTACCAGTTCCGTTTGGAAGAACTACTGCTCCACGGATTTGCTGGTCAGCTTTCTTAGGGTCAACTCCAAGGCGGAATGCTACCTCAACAGTTGCATCAAATTTTGCAAAATTAGTTTTCTTCGTAAGTTCAATTGCTTCAGCAATCGGGTAAGCTTTTGAAGAATCAACAAGCTTCACAGCTTCTGCGTACTTCTTACTTTTTTTAGCCATTTTTATTTCCTCCTTGATTGTGGTTTTAGCGGAATAACCTCCCACGAGTAAAAGCGGAGACGCCTTAGTCTAAGGCGCCGCTGCTCAACACGAAAAGCGGAGGCGCCCATTAAGGCGCCCGCTCTTGACAGAACAAAGGTTGCGAGTGAAACCAAATTCAACGTCGCAACCTCATCCCTTAATCTGCTTCATACATGGATTAGTCTTCGATAACGATACCCATGCTGCGTGCAGTACCTTCAACCATACGCATTGCAGCTTCTACGCTTGCAGCGTTTAGATCAGGCATCTTTGTTTCAGCAATCTCGCGTACCTTGTCACGCTTGACTGTTGCTACTTTATTACGGTTTGGTTCACCAGAACCAGACTCGATTCCAGCCGCCTTCTTAAGAAGAACTGCAGCAGGAGGAGTTTTCGTAATAAATGTAAATGAACGGTCTTCAAAAACCGTGATTTCAACAGGAATGATTAAGCCAGCTTGTTCAGCTGTTCGAGCGTTAAATTCCTTACAGAATCCCATGATGTTAACACCTGCTTGACCTAGTGCCGGTCCAACCGGTGGTGCAGGGTTCGCTTTACCTGCAGGGATTTGCAGCTTTACAAGTTTGATTACTTTTTTAGCCACGAGACACACCTCCTTAAAGTCCGTGATGTGGTAATAGGGAAAGTTCCCTCCCACTCAACTTATAGTCTTTATATTAAGATAAAGAACTTTTAACTACTGTCCAGTCTCTTTGTCCGAGACATACTGACCTTTGAAATATTATCACTTTTCAAAGCCAATTTCAAGTTTTTTTACAAAGATATATAAAAGTACTTTCACAGAAGGCTGATTCTTACAGTTTTTCAATCTGTGAAAAATCAAGTTCAACCGGAGTGTCGCGGCCAAACATGTTCACAAGCACTTTAATCTTTGCCTTATCTTTATCAATATCTTCAATAGAGCCTGTGAAGTTCGCAAACGGACCTTCGTTCACCTTTACCGTTTCGCCGATCTCAAAGTTGATATCAAAGCGGGCTTCTTCAACACCCATATGCTTAAGAACTTGAGTAACTTCCTCAGGCAATAGCGGAGTCGGCTTTGAGCCTGAACCTGCCGAACCTACAAATCCGGTTACACCCGGAGTATTTCTTACTACATACCAGGAATCATCTGTCATCACGATTTCCACCAGTACATAACCAGGGAATACCTTGCGCTTCACTACCTTTTTCTTGCCGTTCTTAAATTCTGTTTCTTCTTCTTCAGGGACTACCACCCGAAAGATCTTATCTTGCATACCCATTGATTCAACACGTTTCTCCAGATTGGCTTTTACTTTATTTTCATAGCCGGAGTACGTATGAACAACATACCAATTCTTTTCCATTCACGAGGACTTGTTCGTCCTTCCCTCCCTGTATTCAACAATTTATTATTTTTCTCCAAATTAAAAAACCCGTTTCCGGGCTTTGCAAATGTTTCCTGTGTTATTCTCCATTATACCATGGAAACTCAGGGGTTATTCAAGAATTATACGAATCAATTCAGAAATTCCCAGGTCAAGCACTGCAAAAAACAGAGCGAAAAACGTAACTGTAGCCAGTACGGTAACAGTATAGCTTGTCAGCTCTTTGCGTTTAGGCCAGCTGACCTTTCTCATTTCCCGGCCAACTTCACGGAAAAAATTCACGATGCGCTGCATTTCGTAACCCCCAACTTTCGAAAGATATATCCTTTAACAAGAAGCGAAAGCGGCTTCAAAATCAGACCGGTCTTCCAATCTGCCTAAAACACTCAGCTTCAGTCTATTAAAAGAACAAACTTCTTATCTATATAATCACTTTGTTTCTTTATGGATCGTATGAGCACTGCATGTGCTGCAGAATTTCTTCAATTCCAGCCGTACAGCATCATCTTTGCCCGCAGTGGAATAATTCCTGGAACCACATACAGAGCATGCCAATATTACTTTTTTCGTCATCATTTCCACCTACTAAGTCACATTACGCCCTTAAAACTTTAACACGCACCCTAAATCATGTCAATAACTGCAAAAAAAAGCAAGGTGTTGGCAAATTCTGTCTACAGGGAAAATTCCCGCACTTCCAGATATCTTTCCAGCTTTCTTTTCACCCGCTGCAGAGCATTGTCAATCGACTTCACATGGCGGTTCAGTTCTTCGGAAATTTCCTGATAGGACTGCCCGTCCAAATAAAGGGCAAGCACCTTGCGTTCAAGGTCACTCAGAAGCTCGGACATTTTCACTTCAATATGATCAAATTCTTCCTGGTTGATAATCAGCTCTTCAGGGTCCATAACCTTCGCCCCGGAGATAACATCCATAAGCGTTCTGTCTGATTCCTCATCATAAATGGGCTTGTCCAGAGACACATACGAGTTCAGCGGAATATGCTTTTGGCGGGTCGCCGTCTTAATGGCGGTGATGATTTGCCTGGTGATGCACAGCTCGGCAAACGCTTTAAATGAAGACAGCTTGTCCTCTTTAAAATCACGGATCGCCTTGTATAAGCCGATCATTCCCTCTTGTACAATATCTTCTTTATCTGCGCCAATCAAAAAATAGGATCTTGCTTTTGCCCGGACAAAGTTGCGGTACTTATGAATCAGATAATCCAGCGCCTCACTCTCGCCCTTATGCACGAGCTCCACTATTTCTTCGTCCTCTAGCTGTATAAAGTCTATAAGATTTTCGTCGATTGTCTTGAAGTCAGCACTCACTTAGATCCCCCCGACCGTACAAGCATGGTTAGAAACATTATACAGCACGGTTTTTTCAAGCGTCAACCGCTCATTGGCCTCCTCTGCGCCATTTTTCAAAAATTTCTGCCACTTCATCGCTGAGATGTATCTTGGAAACTGGCTTTTTCTCCTGAATTTTTTTTACTTTTTTTTCGATGCTGCTTTCAATCAAATTCATTTCATTCAAGAGCTCCCTCGCTGATTTCCTTAGGGCCCCCTGGCCAAATATGACCCACTGCTCTGTGAAATCGGAGGTTGCTACATGAATTTGAGTTTTAATATTACTGAGATCGATAGCCAGTTTTTCGATGCGTTCATCGGCCGTTTCATTATTCCGCGTAAAAATAACTTCGATCTTTGAATTTTTAAACTTTTTTTCAGTGCCCTTTACATAGTGGGCATCAAACACGACAATCACTCTGTACCCGGAATATCCCTGGTACTCGGCCATTTTTTCAATCAGACGGTCTCTGGCAGATGATAAATCCTTGTTTTTGAGCTCCCTGAGTTCCGGCCAAGCACCAATTATGTTGTATCCGTCAACAAGAAGGATGTCCATTTTTATCCCTCAAGCGGGTGCCGTTTCCGATAAACCTCATACATGAGCAGTGCAGCCGCAACTGATGCATTAAGGGAAGTAACATGTCCAGCCATCGGCAGGTTAATTAGGAAGTCGCATTTATCACGTATCAGGCGGCCCATTCCTTTTCCTTCACTGCCAATCACAAGGCCTAAAGGCATCGCTCCATCCATCTGGCGGTAGTCCTGTTTTCCTTTTGCATCCGTACCGGCGATCCAGACGCCTCTTTCTTTTAATTCATCAATCGTCCTGGACATATTGGTAACACGGACAACCGGAATATACTCGATCGCCCCTGTTGATGCTTTAGCTACCGTTGCTGTCAGCCCGACCGCTCTCCTCTTCGGAATAATGATCCCATGGGCACCGACTGCATCGGCCGTTCTCATGATGGATCCCAGATTGTGCGGATCTTCAATTTCATCCAGCAGCAGGAAGAATGGTGCTTCATTTTTCTTTTCTGCAGCTGCAAACAGATCATCGATTTCTGCGTATTGATAGGCAGCAACCTGTGCGATGACACCTTGATGATTTCCCTCTGCCATCCCATCTATTTTTTTCTTGGGTACAAACTGGACGAGGACCCCGGCTGACTTCGCCAAACCGATTACCTGCTGCATCTGCCCGCCCTGCGAACCTTCTGCAATAAAAATCTTATTAATATCCCTCTCTGACTTCAACGCTTCAATGACGGGATTCTTCCCAATGATAAAATCCTGGCTCATTTTACCGCTCCTCCTTTCTTTTTCTCAACTAAATCAATGGATTCCAGAATCAGCTCTTCCATGCGCTCCTGTCTTTTCGCTAAAAACAGATAGCCGATCAGTGATTCAAAAGCTGTGCTGTATCTGTATGTTTGGACATCTGTATTTTTCGGCACTGAACCGGACTTGGCATTCCGCCCCCTGCGGACAACTGCCAGTTCTTCTTCAGTCAGCCGCTTAGCGTCTATTAATTCATGAATGATCAGGGACTGGGCTTTTGCAGAAACATACCGGGTCGCCTCCTTATGGAGAAAATGAGGCCGGACCCGTCCATTTTGCAGGAGATGGTGCCGTATATAGGTTTCAAATACTGCATCTCCCATATACGCCAGGGCAAGACTATTCAATTGTTTTTCATCTACTTTGTTTTCATAGTGAAGCATTGCTTAGCCTCTTTTCCATCTGATTCCCTGCGGTGTATCTTCAAGGATAATATTCATTTCTTTCAGCTGATCGCGGATTTTATCTGCCCGTTCGAAATTTCGCTCTTTTCTGGCCTGCTGCCTCTCTTCAATCAGCTGTTCGATTTCCTCATCCAGAAGGTCTGCATGTGCCTCTTCAAGTGAAAGTCCCAATACATCAAACAGCGTTTCAAATTCTTTCATGAAAGCATCGATCACTTCCACAGCTGTGTTTTTCTCCATCAGATAATAATTCGCAAGCTTAGACAGTTCGAACAAAATGGATACAGCATTCGCTGTGTTAAAATCATCATCCATATCTTGAATGAACTGCTCATGAAGAGCCGTAATTTTATCCAGCCACTCCTGATTATTATCGGTCAGGTTCACACTTGCTTCTCTGCGGTGCTGCAAATTGTGATAAGACGTTTTAATGCGCTCAAGCCCTGTCCGTGTGTTTTCCAGAAGCTCATTGCTGTAGTTGATCGGATGCCTGTAATGAACCGACAGCATGAAAAATCTTAAAACCTGCGGGTCATGCTTTTGGATAATGTCATGAACCAGGACGAAATTCCCCAGTGATTTGGACATTTTTTCGTTGTCGATATTAATATACCCGTTATGCATCCAGTAGCGGGCGAAGGTTTTTCCTGTCAGTGCTTCCGACTGGGCAATTTCATTTTCATGATGCGGGAAGGCCAGATCCTGACCGCCGGCATGGATGTCAATCATGTCCCCAAGGTATTTCTTCGCCATCGCCGAGCATTCGATATGCCATCCGGGTCTTCCTTGCCCCCAAGGACTCTCCCACGCGATTTCCCCTTCCTTCGCCGCTTTCCAAAGAACAAAGTCAAGGGAGTCCTGTTTCTTCTCCCCGACCGCAATGCGGGCGCCGACACGCAATTCATCAATGGACTGATGGGAAAGCTTGCCGTACTCATCAAATTTCCGTGTATGGTAATAGACATCTCCCTCTGATTCATACGCAAAGCCTTTATCAATCAATGTCTGGATAAATTCAATAATGATATCGATGCTTTCTGTCACTCTCGGGTGGACATCAGCCCTTCTGCAGCCGAGAGCAGAAACGTCCTCGAAATAGGCATTAATGAACCGTTCTGCAACTGCCGGAACATCCGTTCCCAATTCATTAGCCACGCGGATCAGCTTATCATCCACATCCGTAAAATTGGAGACGTACTGTACATCGAAGCCGCGGAACTCAAGATATCTTCTTACCGTATCAAATACAATCGGCGGACGGGCATTCCCTATATGGATATAGTTATAAACGGTTGGCCCGCACACATACATTTTCACTTTTCCCTCTTCCAGGGGAATAAAATCTTCTTTTTGACGAGTAAGTGTATTATAGATTTGAATGGCCATGAATCTGGCTCCTTTCTTTCCTCAATGTTTCCACTTCCATTTTTAATTCCCGCAGCTCCCCTTCCAGTTCCTTAAACCGGTCTGCAATTGGATCGGGAAGATCACAATGATTTAAATCCTTGCTGATTTTCACACCATCCCGAATTTTCACTCTTCCAGGAATCCCGACTACTGTTGAATTTGGCGGAACCTCATGAAGAACAACAGAGCCTGCACCCACCTTAGAATTCTCGCCAATTGTAATTGAGCCCAAAACCTTCGCCCCTGTTGCAATCAGCGCATTGTCCTTAATGGTAGGATGGCGCTTGCCTTTTTCCTTCCCGGTTCCTCCCAGTGTCACACCCTGAAAAACTGTTACATTATCACCGATTTCACATGTTTCCCCGATGACAACCCCCATGCCATGGTCGATAAAAAAGCGTCTGCCGATCTTTGCTCCCGGATGAATTTCAATTCCTGTGAAAAAGCGGCTGATCTGGGAAACCACTCTTGCAAGAAAATAAAACTTCCGCTTAAAAAGAGCGTGGGCAATGCGGTGTGACCAGACAGCATGCAATCCTGAGTAGGTTAATATTACTTCCAAATAACTTCTTGCTGCCGGATCCTGTTCAAATACCACTTCGATATCTTCCTTCATTCTTGCAAACATGGTTCATTTCCCCTCCTGACGTAGATCTTCTTTTTTATTAATGTTTTTCTCATATACTAATTTGTTGCGGATTTTGCATATAAAAAAAGCGCCTCTGCCACAATCGGACAGAGACGCTTTACGCGCGGTTCCACTCTGTTTAGGCTAAAACAGCCTCAACTTTAACTTGTTAACGGATAAGTTTCCGCTCAAATCTACTTGGAAGCATGGCATCCGTTCGAATTGAGGCTCAGAGGCGCACTTCAGAATAAAGAGAGGCTTAAACCACTTTCAGCCGGTGATGGTTTTCTCTAAAAAGCATCTTTTTTCTTACTTTTCCTCTTCAACACTTTTCAATATAGAATAATTTACTTAATACTATATTACATTTTCTCCAAGATGTTAACCAATAATGCTCATTAAACGAGATTTTACTTTTTCTTTTCCTAAAAGCTCGATAGCCTGCGGCAGATCCGGTCCATGGGTTTGGCCGGTCGTTGCGGAACGGATAGGCATGAAGAGCTTTTTGCCCTTGTGTCCTGTTGATTTCTGCACAGCCTTCATAGCCGCTTTAATTTCATCTGCTTTGAATTCTGCAAGTGCGTCAATTTCCGTCAGGAATGCAGACAGCACTTCAGGAACCTGCTCTTCAGCCAGAACTTCCTTCGCTTCTTCATCAACGGTCATTTCCGCTGTGAAGAACAGTTCTGAAAGCTCGACAATCTGAGCGCCAAAGCTCATTTTTTCCTGGTAAAGAGTGATCAGGCTATTAACCCACTCTTCGTTTTCCTGCTGCCAGTTTTCGCTGATCTTCCCTGCCTTCACCAGGTGAGGGGCTGAAATGGACACCAATCGCTCCTGATCTAGCTTCTTCATGTACTGGTTATTCATCCATTCAAGCTTCTGCTTATCGAAAAGGGCCGGAGATTTTGAAAGGCGGTTTTCATCAAAGATATCGATGAATTCTTCTTTCGAGAAAATCTCTTCCTCCCCTGCAGGAGACCAGCCAAGAAGCGCAATAAAGTTAAAGAGTGCTTCCGGCAAGTAGCCGAGCTCTTCGTATTGTTCAATGAACTGAATGATCGTCTCATCGCGCTTGCTCAGTTTTTTGCGGCTTTCATTGACAATTAAAGTCATATGGCCAAACACCGGAAGGTCCCAGCCCAATGCTTCATAAATCATCTGCTGCTTAGGCGTATTGGAAATATGGTCATCCCCGCGCAGAACATGAGAGATTTTCATCAGGTGATCATCCACTGCTACCGCAAAGTTGTAGGTAGGCGTGCCATCTTTCTTGACGATGACATAATCCCCGAAGCCATCCGACTCGAATGACACTTCCCCTTTTACCATGTCATTGAATGTCAGCATCTGGCCTTTTGGAACAAGGAAGCGGATGCTCGGCTTTCTGCCCTCAGCTTCAAGCGCAGCTCTTTCTTCCTCTGTCAGATGGCGGCATTTTCCTGAGTAAGCAGGAGTATCGCCTTTTGCAGATTGAGCTTCACGCTCTGCTTCCAGCTCCTCTTCCGTACAATAGCATTTATAGGCATGCCCTTTTTCGAGCAATTCTTTGTAGTAGGTTTCATAGATATGATTTCTTTCAGATTGGCGGTACGGGCCGTATTCGCCTTCCCTGTCAATGCTTTCATCCCAATCCATGCCAAGCCACTTTAAATAATGAAGCTGGCTTTCCTCGCCGCCTTCAATATTCCGTTTCTTATCTGTATCCTCAATGCGGATGATGAACTTTCCGCCTTTGCTTCTTGCAAACAAATAGTTAAAAAGCGCCGTTCTCGCATTTCCGATATGTAAATGCCCAGTCGGACTCGGAGCGTAGCGGACGCGGATTTCATTTGACATACTGACTGCCTCCTTAAAATCTTGAATCTTGAGTTTATCGTAAGCTATATTTTAACACTCAGGTTTTTCTTCTGAAAGGTAATTTTAACGGTTCTCTATCTTTTTCAGCAAAACAGCGGCCTGGGAAGCGATTCCCTCTTCCCGTCCCGTAAAGCCAAGCTTTTCTGTAGTTGTTGCTTTCACATTAATATTTTCTTTCTCGGTTTCCAGAAGCTCTGCAATCCGCTCCTGCATTTTACCGATATGTGGAGCCATCTTCGGTTTCTGGGCGATGATGGTGCAGTCTGCATTAACCAGCTCATACCCTTTTTCTTTTACGATTCCCCATACATGCTGCAGCAGCTTTGCCGAATCGGCATCCTTGAATTCAGGATCGGTATCAGGAAAATGCCGTCCAATGTCCCCTTCTCCAATGGCCCCAAGGCAGGCATCTGCCACTGTATGCAGCAGGACATCTGCATCTGAATGCCCTAAAAGCCCTTTCTCATATGGTATTTCAATACCCCCGATAATCAGCGGGCGTCCTTCAGCAAACTGGTGAACATCAAATCCTTGTCCAATCCGAAACATGATCACAATCCCCTTTACATATGACTTCTTTTCTTTATAATTGCTTCCGCAAAATAAATATCTTCCGGCGTTGTCAGCTTAATATTATCGTAACTTCCCTCAACAATCACCACTTCATTGCCTAACCGCTCCACGAGGCTCGCATCATCTGTTCCTAAAAAGCCGTCTTCGTCTGCCTTGCGGTGTGCCTCAAGCAGGGAAGAAACGCGAAAGGCCTGTGGAGTTTGAACTGCCCACAGATAGGAACGTTCAAGCGTTTCTGTGATTAAATGCCCGTCAGCTTTTTTAATGGTATCCTTCAGCGGCACTGCCAGAACAGCAGCTCCTTTTTCCCAGGCTGCTTTCACCAGAGGCTGCAGTAAATCCCGGGTAATAAAAGGACGGGCAGCGTCATGAACCAGCACTACTTCCTCGCCCGAAGCTGCCTTGGTCGCATTATAGACGCTATGCTGCCTTTCCTTACCGCCTTCAACCATAGCAGCCACCTTCTTAATCTGATGCTTTTTTAAGAGATTGCACATTTCTTCCTCATCCTGAGGATTAATGGCCAGTAAAATGCCTGTGCACTCCGGGTCACTCTCAAAAACTCTTAACGTATGTATAAACACAGGGACATTCCCAATTTCCAGAAGAAGCTTATTCTTTCCGGCTCCCATTCGTTTCCCCTGCCCGGCCGCCGGGAGAATCGCTTGATAATTCATATTTTTGACTCCTCTTTTTAGAAAAGCGCAAGCGCCCTGGTCACCCCCGACACCTCGAGGGGGAAGGCGCTGGAGCTAGACAGTTAATACTTTCTTATTTGTTAAAAAAGCAGGCAAAAAGGCAGGGAAATCATTCTCCCTGCACGTTCTGTCCCACTTTCAATCCTACATTATAAAGCCTTTTCCAGAAGCTTGGGTTTTGCAAAGATCATTCTTCCGGCTGATGTCTGCAGAACACTTGTGACAAGTACATCAATATGTTTGCCAATGTAGTTTCTGCCTTCTTCCACCACGATCATCGTGCCGTCGTCCAGATAAGCAATCCCCTGATTCTGTTCCTTGCCGTCTTTTATTACCTGTACCTTCATTTCTTCACCTGGCAGCACAACCGGTTTGACCGCATTAGCCAGATCATTAATATTAAGGACTGCCACTTTTTGCAGTTCACAAACCTTGTTTAAGTTAAAATCATTGGTCACAACGACGCCATTCGTTAACTTAGCCAGCTTCACCAGCTTGCTGTCGACCTCTTGGATTTCTTCAAAATCACCTTCATAAATTTCCACATTAATCGAAAGCTCTTTTTGAATCCGGTTTAATATATCCAGACCCCGTCTGCCTCGGTTGCGCTTTAATACATCTGATGAATCAGCAATATGCTGAAGTTCTTCAAGCACAAACTGCGGAATGACAATCGTGCCTTCCAAAAAGCCAGTCTGGCAGATATCAGCAATGCGGCCATCGATGATAACGCTTGTATCAAGGATCTTGAGTGACTTTTTAGGTGGAGCTTCAGGCTCAAGTTCTTCTTCACTGCTCTTCTTTTTCTTGCTGGAAAATAAGCTTAAAAGCTCATCCCGCTTTTTAAAGCCAACCTGAAATCCCAGATAGCCGAATATAAGCGTAAGCACAATGGGAGCAACGGTATTCAGTATCGGCACCTCAATCGTACTTAGGGCGTATCCGATTAAAAAGGCAATGACTAATCCAAAAACCAGGCCGACACTTCCAAAAATAATATCTGTTATAGGTACTTTTACCAGTGATTCTTCTGCCCATCTCACGAAATTGACGACATGATCAACCGCCCAAAAAGTTAAAAGATAAAAAATAATAGCACCTAAAATGGCGGACACGTATGGATTGTTTAAAAGAGGAATGTCATCTAAACTGATTAATTTTAATAAGTCAGGAATTAAAAATATTCCAAGCGTTACCCCAATAATAAGGAAGCATGCCTGTACAATACGTTTTAACATTCCTTCACCTCCTTTTACTCATTATAAACAAATTCACAAAATTGAAACCCTGAATCCCGGGTATTTTCATTTTTGTTCCTTGTTAATTATTTCACGATAGTAAAAGACCTGTTTTAATTAATACTTCCTTCCACTTTAAGGTTAGCACCATTGGCAATAAACTGTCAAATAATTAACCAACCATTTTAGCATAACCAATTACATAGTTCAATGGTCTCTTTATAGCTGGCGATCCGCAAAAACCTGCTCCTTTATGAGCTTAAGTCCCTCTTTAATTTTTCTTGCCCGCACTTCCCCGATTCCTTCCACCTCATCGAGCTCCTCTACAGTTGCCGTGATGATATTCGGGAATTCTTCAAACCGGTTAATCAGATTATCAATAATAATTGGCGGCAGGCGCGGAACTTTATTCAGCATGCGGAAGCCGCGTGGGCATTTGAATTCTTCCGTGTGAATATACCCGTTATAGCCCAAAAGCTTTAGGATGACAGAGTCTTCGAGCATTTCCCCTTTTGAAAGCACCTGCAGTTTGACAAGGGCTTCCTTGGAGTCGATGTCTCTTGATTGAGCATAATCTCTAATAATCCATTCTGCTTCCCGTTCAAGCTCCACAAGCAGTTCATTCATCTGGAGCCGGATCAGCCTTCCTTCGGTGCCCAGTTCACTTAAATAGGTAAGCAGCTCATTTTTAATGCGCAGAACCATTTCGATATTATGAAAAACATGGAGGATGTCACTGTAGGTAACAAGCTCCTCAAATTCCAGGATGCTGAGATTGCCGATGCTCTGTTCAAGAACCACCTTATATTTTTCAAGCGTCTGGACGGCTACATTCGCCTTCGTTAAAATAACGCCAATATCCCTTAGCGCATAACGGGAATGCCCCTTATAAAGGGTAATGACATTACGTCTCTGGGAAATGGCAATCACTAATGCGCCTGTTTGCCGCGCTACCCGCTCAGCCGTGCGATGCCGCATGCCCGTTTCCGTAGATGGTACGCCGGGATCAGGAGCAAGCTGGGCATTCGCAATCAGAATCATGTTTCCTTCTTCATTTAAGATAATAGCCCCGTCCATCTTGGCCAGCTCATACAGATAACTCGGTGAAAATGGGCAATTAATCTGAAAACCCCCATCCACAAGGTTGCTCAGCTTTTCTTTTGAGCCCAATACAATCAGCCCGCCTGTATTGGCGCGCAGAACATTATCAATCCCTTCCCTGATAGGCGTACCCGGAGCCATGAACCGAAGGATTTCACTCATTGTTTTTTCGCCCATTTTTTTAGTCTCCATGTTCATCCCCCTAACGCAGCCTTTAGCGCTTCACCTACAGAGCTTACTCCGATTAGTTCAATTCCACCCGGTGCGCTCCAGCCGCCAAGATTGTTCGCCGGCAGGATGACCCGTTCAAAGCCCAGCTTGGCCGCCTCCTGTACTCTTTGTTCGATTCTTGAGACTCTCCTGACTTCGCCTGTAAGTCCTACTTCTCCGATGATGCAGTCTGTTGCTTTTGTCGGCTTATCCCGAAAACTCGACGCAATGCTGACCGCTATGGCCAAATCAATTGCCGGTTCATCAAGCTTTACTCCGCCAGCGACTTTTAGGTAGGCATCCTGATTTTGCAGGAGCATTCCGACCCGTTTTTCCAAAACGGCCATCAGGAGCGGAACCCGATTATGATCGATTCCGGTTGCCATTCGTCGCGGATTCCCAAAGCTTGTCGGGGAAATAAGCGCCTGAATTTCAACCAGAACTGGCCTCGTCCCCTCCATGGAAGCAACGACTGTTGAACCGGCAGCCCCCTGTGACCGCTCTTCGAGGAAAATTTCCGATGGATTGGCCACTTCCTCCAGCCCTAATTCCTTCATTTCAAAAATGCCCATCTCGTTTGTTGACCCGAACCTGTTTTTTACAGCCCGTAAAATCCGGTATGTATGATGGCGTTCACCTTCAAAGTATAAAACCGTATCCACCATGTGCTCCAGAAGTCTTGGACCCGCAATGGAGCCCTCCTTTGTAACATGCCCTACGATAAAAATGGCGATTCCCTTCGTTTTGCCAATGCGCATCAGTTCAGCGGTACATTCCCGAACCTGGGAAACGCTCCCCGGCGCCGATGTGACTTCCGGATGGAAAATCGTCTGTATGGAGTCGATAATGACAAAGTCAGGGTTGACTGTTTCAATCGTTCTGCTGATTTCTTCAAGGCTGGTTTCCGAATAAACGAGCAGACTGTCTGAAGAAACACCCAATCGGTCAGCCCGCAGCTTCGTCTGGCGCATGGATTCTTCCCCTGATATATAGAGAACAGAATGTTTTTTGTTCGCCAGCTGTGAGGATACTTGAAGCAGAAGCGTTGATTTCCCGATGCCCGGATCTCCCCGATCAGAACAAGGGAGCCTCTTACAATACCGCCCCCGAGGACACGGTTTAATTCTTTTAAATCGGTATGTATGCGGGGTTCGCTGACTGTTTCGATGGATGTAATCGGCGTAGCTTTTGCCGCTATGGCCGTTCCCTGTGAATGTGCAAAAGCGCCTCTTCTCGTTGAAGCTGGCTTCTCGACCTCTTCCACCATCGTATTCCATTGCCCGCACCCTGGACATTTTCCCATCCATTTCGCTGATTCATAGCCGCATTCCTGGCACATGAATTTCGTTTTTCTTTTAGCCATACTTCTTCCCCTCTCTGTACATTCATACCAGCCGCGGTAAAGGAAAATCTTATTATTACCGGCCTTGCGTGAAAGAACCAGTGATGAAAGAAGTAGGTTTACTTCCTATTCCCTTTTCCAGCGGGTCTTAAAATGTTTTTGTCCAGATATCTTTTTCTCTCTTAAAATTAACATAAAACGCCTGAATAAACCTCTTTTAAGACTGCTTTTAAAAATAGCCTGAAAGAGTACAAAAAGGTACACGTATAACAGGGACGTGTACCTTTTTGCTGTGTGTGATCATCTGATGTCTTATTATGGTCCGTTACAACCTTATTTTTGAAGGTTTGCTGTTCTGCTTGGTTCTGTGGTTTTCACCACAAATTCTCCATCCTTTACATCGATTACCACGCTTTGTCCGGTCAGGACTGTTCCTCTTAACAGCTCTTCGGATAAACGGTCTTCAATATGCTTTTGAATGGCCCGTCGGAGCGGACGTGCTCCGTACTCAGGATCATAGCCCTCAACCGAGATTTTTTCTTTGGCTGCATCTGTTAATTCCAGTGCAATATCCTGTTCCTTCAAACGTTTCGTTAATGTATCAGACATAAGCGAAACGATTTCCTGTAGATGCTTTCTCTCCAATGCATGGAAAACGATAATTTCATCGATGCGGTTTAGGAATTCAGGACGGAAGGACTTCTTCATCTCTTCCATTACCTTACCTTTCATATCTTTGTAATCCTGTTCCCCATCCTGGATGTTAAAGCCAACGTATTTGTTCCGCTTAAGCGCTTCAGCACCTACATTGGATGTCATAATCAGAACGGTATTACGGAAATCAACAGTTCTTCCCTTCGAGTCTGTTAATCTTCCGTCTTCCAATACCTGTAATAGGATATTGAATACATCAGGGTGGGCCTTTTCAATTTCATCGAGAAGCACAACAGAATATGGTTTTCTGCGGACTTTTTCGGTTAATTGGCCTCCTTCTTCATACCCTACATAACCTGGAGGAGACCCGACCAGACGGGATGTGGAATGCTTCTCCATGTATTCTGACATATCGATGCGGATCATCGCATCCTCATCACCGAACATAGCTTCTGCTAATGCACGGGCCAGCTCTGTTTTACCTACCCCTGTCGGCCCAAGGAATACAAACGAGCCAATCGGGCGCTTCGGATCTTTAAGGCCTGCACGGGCACGGCGGACAGCCTTTGAAATGGCCTTAACGGCTTCTTCCTGCCCGATTACACGGGAATGAAGGATTTCTTCCAGATTAAGAAGCTTTTCTGTTTCAGTTTGGGCAAGCTTCGAAACAGGGATTCCGGTCCAGCTGGCTACCACATTGGCAATATCCTCAACCGTCACTTCACTGTTTTCTTGGCCCTGCTTTTCTTTCCAGGTTTTCTTCGTTTCCTCCAGCTGTTCACGCAGGCGCTGCTCCGTATCCCTTAAGGAAGCCGCTTTTTCAAATTCCTGGCTTTGTACGGCTGCATCCTTCTCTTTTCTTACATCCTCAAGTTTAACCTCAAGCTCTTTCAGATTTGGAGGCGTAGTATACGAACGCAATCTTACTTTTGAACCTGCTTCATCGATTAAATCAATCGCCTTATCCGGAAGAAAGCGGTCTGAAATGTAGCGGTCTGACAGCTTTACAGCTGCTTCAATCGCTGCATCTGTAATGGTTACGCGGTGATGGGCCTCGTAACGGTCGCGCAGTCCCTCAAGGATTTGAACAGATTCTTCGGCAGTCGGCTCATCAACCGTAATAGGCTGGAACCTTCTTTCAAGTGCCGCATCTTTTTCAATGTATTTTCTATATTCATCAAGTGTAGTGGCACCAATACACTGGAGTTCACCGCGCGCAAGAGATGGCTTTAGGATATTGGAAGCATCAATCGCTCCTTCTGCTCCTCCTGCACCTATTAATGTATGAAGCTCGTCAATGAATAAGATGATGTTTCCTGCCTGCCTGATCTCATCCATTACCTTCTTCAGGCGGTCTTCAAATTCACCGCGATACTTCGTTCCGGCAACCACTGTACCCATATCAAGCGTCATAACCCTTTTATCGCGAAGAGTCTCCGGCACTTCATTGTTAATAATCTGCTGCGCAAGGCCCTCTGCAATGGCTGTTTTACCTACACCAGGCTCACCAATGAGAACGGGGTTGTTTTTCGTTCTGCGGCTTAATACTTCGATTACACGCTGAATTTCTTTGCTTCGTCCTATAACCGGATCGAGGCTTCCTTCTCTGGCAATAGCAGTCAGGTCACGTGCCAATCCATCCAATGTCGGTGTGTTCGCATTGGCTGCGGATCCTCCCTGATGGCTGCCGGACTCATTGCTGCCTAACAGCTGAAGCACCTGCTGGCGCGCTTTATTGAGGCTGACTCCAAGGTTATTCAATACCCTCGCAGCAACTCCTTCGCCTTCACGGATCAGGCCAAGCAGGATATGCTCTGTTCCTACATAGGAATGGCCAAGCTTTCTTGCTTCGTCCATGGAAAGTTCAATCACTTTCTTGGCACGCGGTGTATAGTGAATGGTCTGGGAAGCATCCTGCCCCCTGCCAATTAAATTCTCAACCTCTTTTTGGATCTTATCAGAGCCGAGGCCTAAAGCATACAGAGCTTTAGCCGCAATTCCTTCACCCTCGCGTACAAGCCCAAGCAGAATATGCTCTGTTCCGATGTTATTATGTCCTAAACGGATTGCTTCCTCCTGTGCTAACGCCAATACTTTTTGAGCTCTTTCCGTAAATCGTCCGAACATCATAATTTCATCCTCCCAACTCTTGATCTTCCATTTTTAATCTTTCCCTAATTAATGAAGCTCTGCGGATATCACGTTCATGCGGTCTGAGCGGCCCGCCTGCATATTGCTGCAGGAAGCCGGGCTGTGTCAGGATCATCAGCTCATTCAATATATTCTTTGATATGTTTTTGATGTATTGCATATCAATCCCCAGGCGAACATCTGACAAGCATTGTGCTGCTTCCTTTGATTCAATGATCCGGCTGTTTGATAAAACGCCATAAGAGCGGAAGACTCTATCTTCTAATTGTATGTTAGAAGTCTTTGCTAATGCTTGCCTTGCCGATCTTTCCTGAGAAATCAGCTGACTGACAACGCTTTTCAGATCCTCGGCGATATCCTCTTCGGATTTTCCGAGAGTGATCTGATTTGAAACTTGAAAGATGTTACCTAAAGCTTCGCTGCCTTCCCCGTAAATTCCTCTAACAACTAAACCTAACTGGTTAATTGCCGGGATAATCCGGTTCATTTGGTGTGTGAGAACGAGGCCCGGCAAATGCATCATAACCGATGCCCTGAGCCCGGTTCCTACATTTGTGGGGCAGCTTGTTAAAAAGCCAATACCTTCATCAAATGCATAATCGGCTTCTTCCTCCAGCCAATCATCAATTTCATTTGCCATATTTAAGGCTTCAGAAAGCTGAAACCCCGGAAACAGGCATTGAATCCTTATATGGTCTTCTTCATTAATCATGATGCTGACTTCTTCATTTTCAGAAAGAAGGCAGGCACCATGAGTTGAATTCTCAGCAAGATGGGGACTGATCAGATGCTTTTCCATCAGCACTCTTTTTTGAAGCGGCTGAAGGCTATCCATTAATAAAAGCTCCATTTCCCCAAGTTTTGAAAAAGAAGAATGCTCCACCCTTGCCTTTATTTTTTCAATGACTGCTTCTGCTTCTTCATTTGAAAATAAGGTAGGGAATTTAAATTGCTTTATATTGCGGGCGAGCCTGATCCGTGAGCTTAATACAATATCGGAATCAGGGCCTTCTGCACTCATCCAGGAGCTGATAGCTTGATTTATGAAACGTTCCAGCGACAAGCTACTCCCCTCCCTTTTGATCGGCATTGAGCTGCTTTTCCAATTTCCTTATTTCGTCTCTCAATTCTGCCGCTCTCTCAAACTCTTCTTTGGAAATCATTTCTTTTAACTGATTTTTTAAATCATCCATATTCCTGCGCAATTGAATGGTTCCCCCGATTCTGGCCGGGATTTTCCCGCTGTGTGAAGAATTCCCGCTGTGCAGCCTTCTGAGAATGGGGATTAATTGATCTTTAAAAGTCTCATAGCAGCTGGCGCATCCAAAACGGCCAACTTTAATAAATTGCTGAAAGGTCAGGGAGCATTGCTCACACTGCAGAACCTTCTCCTGCTGGAAAGGATCCTCGCCCGACCCCTGAAAGGCAGGCTGAATATTTAAAAGGCCAGCAAGCAAGTTATTTATTGAAAAACCGGCCCCGCTGCCCAGCATAAACATTTCACCTTTTTCCTGTGCGCATTTCTCACAAAGATGAAACTCTGCTTTCTCGCCATTTACAACCTTAGTAAAGTGCAGCGTGGCCGGCCTTTGATTACATTCCTGACAAATCATGACTTCACCTCTCCAGCTCACTACTATTTATATTTCAAAGTGGTCAGCATTGCCTTAAGCATTCTTGCCCTCAGCTCATCCCTGAAAGGAAGGTCAATATACAAAACAGAACGGTCTATAACACTAAGCATTATTTTAGCTTCCCTGTGTGTTATAATCTCTTCTTCTACGAGACGGTAGATGACATTCTCCGCACTGCTCTGGGCAATCCTGCTCTGCACCAAAGATATTAACTGGTCAATCAAATCAGCATGGTCATAGGACTGGACTTTCATAATCCGGATGAAGCCACCGCCGCCCCGCTTACTTTCTACTGCATAACCTTTTTCAATCGTGAAACGGGTGTTAATCACATAATTGATCTGAGAAGGAACACACTGGAATTTGTCAGCGATTTCGCTTCTTTTAATTTCCACGATTTCCCTTTCACTCTTCTCTAAAACCTGTTTGAGATAATGCTCAATTATGTCGGATATATTTCTCACCAGGCCTCCCCCTATCTGACTTTGACTATATTTGACATTAATTATACATGATTTATGTAATTTCTTGCAATTGGCGGGTATTAATAATTTTCCCCATTTTTTGACTTCCCAAACCTGATAATGGAAGTTAATGTCGATAACAATATATTTTTGGCTGGGCGGGTTTGTGCTTGACTGAGGGAAGTTTTTTGGATGACAGCTTATGTGTATGGTTGATTGTTTTTTGGGTGGGGTGGGGATCGCAAAGCTGGATGTGTGCTGTTTTTAGATTTTTTGAAGATGGGGTGACGCGTTTTATCTAGCGTGTTTGGAGGTTTATCTAGCATGATTGGAGATTTATCTTGCAGGTTTTTGAATTTATCTAACATGTTTTTTGATTTATCTAGCATGTTATGGAGTTTATCTTACATTTGGCACAATTCTTCTTCGCAGAGAACGAAATGACTATGAAAATAGGGAACGGTGCATATTATTTAATTCTGGCGCATATAGCATGAAAGTGACGCATATCTGTGCCATAGTGACGCATATCCAGAAAAAGTGACGCAAATGCTGGCCGAAGTGACGCATAACTGGACTTTTCAATATAAAGAAGAGTCCAACTGATTCAGATCCCAATAATTACACACAAAAAAGAGCACCCATCAGGTGCTCTTTCATTTGCCCGGCAGCGTCCTACTCTCACAGGGGGACAGCCCCCAACTACCATCGGCGCTGAGAAGCTTAACTTCCGTGTTCGGTATGGGAACGGGTGTGACCTTCTCGCTATCGCCACCGGACTATTTGGTTTGAAGAAACTTCGTTCCCTCAAAACTAGATAATGTATGAAGAAGCAGTTGCCGAGTAATTACCAATATGACTTGTCTAGCTTCGGCTCCTAACTTCTCGGCCGTTTCGATCCGTCCCTCCAAATCCCAAAACCAGGATTTGAATGGCCGGCTCTCCAACGTCTCTCGAAGTTGAACAGTCGCCTCCGCTTTTCGTTTTGGTTAAGTCCTCGATCGATTAGTATCAGTCAGCTCCACATGTCGCCACGCTTCCACCTCTGACCTATCAACCTGATCATCTTTCAGGGATCTTACTAGCTTGACGCTATGGGAAATCTCATCTCGAGGGGGGCTTCATGCTTAGATGCTTTCAGCACTTATCCCTTCCGCACATAGCTACCCAGCGATGCCTTTGGCAAGACAACTGGTACACCAGCGGTGCGTCCATCCCGGTCCTCTCGTACTAAGGACAGCTCCTCTCAAATTTCCTGCGCCCACGACGGATAGGGACCGAACTGTCTCACGACGTTCTGAACCCAGCTCGCGTACCGCTTTAATGGGCGAACAGCCCAACCCTTGGGACCGACTACAGCCCCAGGATGCGATGAGCCGACATCGAGGTGCCAAACCTCCCCGTCGATGTGGACTCTTGGGGGAGATAAGCCTGTTATCCCCGGGGTAGCTTTTATCCGTTGAGCGATGGCCCTTCCATGCGGAACCACCGGATCACTAAGCCCGACTTTCGTCCCTGCTCGACTTGTAGGTCTCGCAGTCAAGCTCCCTTGTGCCTTTACACTCTGCGAATGATTTCCAACCATTCTGAGGGAACCTTTGGGCGCCTCCGTTACTTTTTAGGAGGCGACCGCCCCAGTCAAACTGCCCACCTGACACTGTCTCCCGCCCCGATCAGGGGCGCGGGTTAGAATTTCAATACAGCCAGGGTAGTATCCCACCGACGCCTCCACCGAAGCTAGCGCTCCGGCTTCTCAGGCTCCTACCTATCCTGTACAAGCTGTACCAAAATTCAATATCAGGCTACAGTAAAGCTCCACGGGGTCTTTCCGTCCTGTCGCGGGTAACCTGCATCTTCACAGGTACTATAATTTCACCGAGTCTCTCGTTGAGACAGTGCCCAGATCGTTACGCCTTTCGTGCGGGTCGGAACTTACCCGACAAGGAATTTCGCTACCTTAGGACCGTTATAGTTACGGCCGCCGTTTACTGGGGCTTCGATTCAAAGCTTCGCTTGCGCTAACCTCTCCTCTTAACCTTCCAGCACCGGGCAGGCGTCAGCCCCTATACTTCGCCTTGCGGCTTCGCAGAGACCTGTGTTTTTGCTAAACAGTCGCCTGGGCCTATTCACTGCGGCTCATCAGGGCTATTCACCCTAATGAGCACCCCTTCTCCCGAAGTTACGGGGTCATTTTGCCGAGTTCCTTAACGAGAGTTCTCTCGCTCACCTTAGGATTCTCTCCTCGCCTACCTGTGTCGGTTTGCGGTACGGGCACCTTTTCCCTCGCTAGAGGCTTTTCTTGGCAGTGTGGAATCAGGAACTTCGGTACTAAATTTCCCTCGCCGTCACAGCTCAGCCTGTGTGGTAACGGGATTTGCCTCGTTACCGGCCTAACTGCTTGGACGCGCTAATCCAGCAGCGCGCTTACCCTATCCTCCTGCGTCCCCCCATTGCTCAAACGGTAAAGAGGTGGTACAGGAATATCAACCTGTTGTCCATCGCCTACGCTTTTCAGCCTCGGCTTAGGTCCCGACTAACCCTGAGCGGACGAGCCTTCCTCAGGAAACCTTAGGCATTCGGTGGATGGGATTCTCACCCATCTTTCGCTACTCATACCGGCATTCTCACTTCTAAGCGCTCCACCAGTCCTTGCGGTCTGGCTTCAACGCCCTTAGAACGCTCTCCTACCACTGACATCGAAAGATGTCAATCCACAGCTTCGGTGATACGTTTAGCCCCGGTACATTTTCGGCGCGGAGTCACTCGACCAGTGAGCTATTACGCACTCTTTAAATGGTGGCTGCTTCTAAGCCAACATCCTGGTTGTCTAAGCAACTCCACATCCTTTTCCACTTAACGTATACTTTGGGACCTTAGCTGGTGGTCTGGGCTGTTTCCCTCTTGACTACGGATCTTATCACTCGCAGTCTGACTCCCATGGATAAGTCTTTGGCATTCGGAGTTTGTCTGAATTCGGTAACCCGATGGGGGCCCCTAGTCCAAACAGTGCTCTACCTCCAAGACTCTTACTACATGAGGCTAGCCCTAAAGCTATTTCGGAGAGAACCAGCTATCTCCAGGTTCGATTGGAATTTCTCCGCTACCCACACCTCATCCCCGCACTTTTCAACGTGCGTGGGTTCGGGCCTCCATCCAGTGTTACCTGGACTTCACCCTGGACATGGGTAGATCACCTGGTTTCGGGTCTACGACCACATACTCATTCGCCCTATTCAGACTCGCTTTCGCTGCGGCTCCGTCTTATCAACTTAACCTCGCATGTAATCGTAACTCGCCGGTTCATTCTACAAAAGGCACGCTATCACCCATTAACGGGCTCTAACTACTTGTAGGCACACGGTTTCAGGATCTCTTTCACTCCCCTTCCGGGGTGCTTTTCACCTTTCCCTCACGGTACTGGTTCACTATCGGTCACTAGGGAGTATTTAGCCTTGGGAGATGGTCCTCCCTGCTTCCGACGGGATTTCTCGTGTCCCGCCGTACTCAGGATCCACTCTGGAGGGAACGAAGTTTCAACTACAGGGCTTTTACCTTCTCTGGCCGGCCTTTCCAGACCTGTTCATTTACCTCGTTCCTTTGTAACTCCGTATAGAGTGTCCTACAACCCCAGGAGGCAAGCCTCCTGGTTTGGGCTAATCCCGTTTCGCTCGCCGCTACTCAGGGAATCGCGTTTGCTTTCTCTTCCTCCGGGTACTTAGATGTTTCAGTTCCCCGGGTCTGCCTTCCATACCCTATGTATTCAGGTAAAGATCCTATCCCATTACGGATAGGGGGTTTCCCCATTCGGAAATCTCCGGATCAAAGCTTACTTACAGCTCCCCGAAGCATATCGGTGTTAGTACCGTCCTTCATCGGCTCCTAGTGCCAAGGCATTCACCGTGCGCCCTTTCTAACTTAACCGTATTTGACAGATTCATCGAAGATGAACAAAATCAAAGGTTTTAAACTCTATTTACATAGAGAGAATTTACTAAAATGGCGATTACTCGGTTATTGCTTCTTCATAATCATTATCTAGTTTTCAAAGAACGAATCTTTCATTGAGAGATTGAACTCTCAAAACTGAACGAACAGAAAACGTCACGTTTCTTGTAAATATTCCTTAGAAAGGAGGTGATCCAGCCGCACCTTCCGATACGGCTACCTTGTTACGACTTCACCCCAATCATCTGTCCCACCTTAGGCGGCTGGCTCCAAAAGGTTACCCCACCGACTTCGGGTGTTACAAACTCTCGTGGTGTGACGGGCGGTGTGTACAAGGCCCGGGAACGTATTCACCGCGGCATGCTGATCCGCGATTACTAGCGATTCCGGCTTCATGCAGGCGAGTTGCAGCCTGCAATCCGAACTGAGAATGGTTTTATGGGATTCGCTTAACCTCGCGGTTTTGCAGCCCTTTGTACCATCCATTGTAGCACGTGTGTAGCCCAGGTCATAAGGGGCATGATGATTTGACGTCATCCCCACCTTCCTCCGGTTTGTCACCGGCAGTCACCTTAGAGTGCCCAACTGAATGCTGGCAACTAAGATCAAGGGTTGCGCTCGTTGCGGGACTTAACCCAACATCTCACGACACGAGCTGACGACAACCATGCACCACCTGTCATCCTGTCCCCCGAAGGGGAACGCCCTATCTCTAGGGTTGTCAGGAGATGTCAAGACCTGGTAAGGTTCTTCGCGTTGCTTCGAATTAAACCACATGCTCCACCGCTTGTGCGGGCCCCCGTCAATTCCTTTGAGTTTCAGCCTTGCGGCCGTACTCCCCAGGCGGAGTGCTTAATGCGTTTGCTGCAGCACTAAAGGGCGGAAACCCTCTAACACTTAGCACTCATCGTTTACGGCGTGGACTACCAGGGTATCTAATCCTGTTTGCTCCCCACGCTTTCGCGCCTCAGCGTCAGTTACAGACCAAAGAGTCGCCTTCGCCACTGGTGTTCCTCCACATCTCTACGCATTTCACCGCTACACGTGGAATTCCACTCTTCTCTTCTGCACTCAAGTTCCCCAGTTTCCAATGACCCTCCCCGGTTGAGCCGGGGGCTTTCACATCAGACTTAAGGAACCGCCTGCGCGCGCTTTACGCCCAATAATTCCGGACAACGCTTGCCACCTACGTATTACCGCGGCTGCTGGCACGTAGTTAGCCGTGGCTTTCTGGTCAGGTACCGTCAAGGTACCGGCAGTTACTCCGGTACTTGTTCTTCCCTGACAACAGAGTTTTACGATCCGAAAACCTTCATCACTCACGCGGCGTTGCTCCGTCAGACTTTCGTCCATTGCGGAAGATTCCCTACTGCTGCCTCCCGTAGGAGTCTGGGCCGTGTCTCAGTCCCAGTGTGGCCGATCACCCTCTCAGGTCGGCTACGCATCGTGGCCTTGGTGAGCCGTTACCTCACCAACTAGCTAATGCGCCGCGGGCCCATCTGTAAGTGATAGCCGAAACCATCTTTCAGCTTTTCCTCATGAGAGGAAAAGAATTATCCGGTATTAGCCCCGGTTTCCCGGAGTTATCCCAGTCTTACAGGCAGGTTGCCCACGTGTTACTCACCCGTCCGCCGCTGACTTCAGGGAGCAAGCTCCCATCTGTCCGCTCGACTTGCATGTATTAGGCACGCCGCCAGCGTTCGTCCTGAGCCAGGATCAAACTCTCCATATAAGAGTTGATTAAGCTCGATTGTCTTTTCAAAAAAACTAATGATTTAAACGTTGACGTATTGTTCGTTCAGTTTTCAAAGATCAATCCGCCGCTCAGAAGCGACTTTATTATCTTATCAGGTTTAATCACCTGAGTCAATAACTTTTTTGAAGTTTTCTTGGTGGAGCCTAGCGGGATCGAACCGCTGACCTCCTGCGTGCAAAGCAGGCGCTCTCCCAGCTGAGCTAAGGCCCCAATATAAATGGTCGGGAAGACAGGATTCGAACCTGCGACCCCTTGGTCCCAAACCAAGTGCTCTACCAAGCTGAGCTACTCCCCGTAAAATGGCGCGCCCGAGAGGAGTCGAACCCCTAACCTTTTGATCCGTAGTCAAACGCTCTATCCAATTGAGCTACGGGCGCAATATGAAATTAAATGGTGCCGAGGACCGGAATCGAACCGGTACGGTAGTCACCTACCGCAGGATTTTAAGTCCTGTGCGTCTGCCAGTTCCGCCACCCCGGCATAAAAATGGAGCGGAAGACGGGATTCGAACCCGCGACCCCCACCTTGGCAAGGTGATGTTCTACCACTGAACTACTTCCGCTTAAAATGGTGCGGGTGAAGGGAGTCGAACCCCCACGCCTTGCGGCGCCAGATCCTAAGTCTGGTGCGTCTGCCAATTCCGCCACACCCGCAATATGAAATTAAAAATGGTGAGCCATGAAGGACTCGAACCTTCGACCCTCTGATTAAAAGTCAGATGCTCTACCGACTGAGCTAATGGCTCATGCTAAGTAATGTTTCCTAAAGCTTGTTTCTGCTGAGTCAGATGTTCCAAAGCACTGCGTGCTTTGTCACAGATTGCTATTCGGGTGAAGAATCTCACTGATGCTGCAATCTGCTCTACCAACTGAGCTAATGGCTCATATTCCATTAAAGGAATTGAAGTGGTGCCGGCAAGAGGACTTGAACCCCCAACCTACTGATTACAAGTCAGTTGCTCTACCAATTGAGCTACACCGGCATGTTATATGGTGGAGGATGACGGGATCGAACCGCCGACCCTCTGCTTGTAAGGCAGATGCTCTCCCAGCTGAGCTAATCCTCCATAATATACGCCCGGCAGCGTCCTACTCTCACAGGGGGACAGCCCCCAACTACCATCGGCGCTGAGAAGCTTAACTTCCGTGTTCGGTATGGGAACGGGTGTGACCTTCTCGCTATCGCCACCGGACTATTTGATTGAAGAAACTTCGTTCCCTCAAAACTAGATAATGTATGAAGAAGCAGTTGCCGAGTAATTACCAATATGACTTGGTTAAGTCCTCGATCGATTAGTATCAGTCAGCTCCACATGTCGCCACGCTTCCACCTCTGACCTATCAACCTGATCATCTTTCAGGGATCTTACTAGCTTGACGCTATGGGAAATCTCATCTCGAGGGGGGCTTCATGCTTAGATGCTTTCAGCACTTATCCCTTCCGCACATAGCTACCCAGCGATGCCTTTGGCAAGACAACTGGTACACCAGCGGTGCGTCCATCCCGGTCCTCTCGTACTAAGGACAGCTCCTCTCAAATTTCCTGCGCCCACGACGGATAGGGACCGAACTGTCTCACGACGTTCTGAACCCAGCTCGCGTACCGCTTTAATGGGCGAAC
>NZ_CP086235.1:82500-142500 GCF_023612095.1 Cytobacillus firmus
CGTCATTTTTCTTCGCAAGCGGCGAAATTTCTACAGGATGACCAAAGATGAATGTCGGCTGAATTAATTTCTCTTCAACCTTCTGCTCGAAGAATTCATTAACAATATGACCATATTCCATATTGTCTTTGATTTCAACACCATGTTCTTTCGCAAGCTGCTGGGCTTCTTCCTTACTTGTTTCTTTCCAGAAGTCTACCCCTGTGTATTCCTTAATGGCATCTACCATATGAAGCCTTTTCCATTCAGGCTTCAGATCCACTTCGTACTCGCCGTATTGCACAGTAGTTGTTCCAAGCACTTCCTGGGCGATATGGGCAATAAGGTTTTCAGTCAGGCTCATGATATCTCTATAGTCAGCATATGCTTCGTATAATTCAATCATAGTGAATTCAGGATTGTGACGTGTAGATACACCTTCATTACGGAATACGCGGCCAATTTCATATACCTTTTCTAGGCCGCCCACAATCAGACGCTTCAGATGAAGCTCAATCGCGATACGCATATAGAGTTCCATATCCAGTGCGTTATGATGAGTGATAAATGGACGTGCTGATGCACCCCCTGCAATGGAATGCATCATAGGTGTTTCAACTTCCAGGTAGCCATTGCTGTCAAGGTAGCGGCGCATGGATTGGATAATGCGGCTTCTCGTGACGAAAGTTTTTTTGCTTTCCTCACTCATAATGAGATCCAGGTAACGCTGGCGGTAGCGCTGCTCAACGTCCTTAAGCCCGTGGAACTTATCCGGCAGCGGACGCAGTGATTTTGTCAGGAGGACAAATTCCTCTGCTTTTACAGACAGTTCGCCTACTTTTGTTTTAAAGAGCTTGCCGCTGATCCCGACAATATCTCCCAGGTCTGCAGTTTCGAAGATGGAGTAGCTTTCTTCTCCAACAGCATCTTTGCGGACATAGATTTGGATTTGCCCTGATAAGTCCTGTACATGAGCGAATCCGGCTTTCCCTTTTCCGCGCTTCGTCATGATGCGGCCTGCCAGTGTAACAGAAACATCCTTTTCCTCAATTTCTTCCTTCTCAAGCTCACCGTACTGCTCAATTAATTCATTGCTTTGGTGTGAACGGTCGAAACGTTTCCCGAAAGGATCCATTCCCTGTTCGCGCAAGCTGTTCATTTTATCGCGTCTTACTTTCAACTGGTCATTTAATTCTTCATGACTCTGGCTCACTGAAATCATCTCCATTTTGTAAATCTTTTTATGTACGCATAATTCGGCGGTCGTTCAAAAATGTATATCTCTATTATTTTACACAAAGCGGGTAAATCAGACATCCTAAATAGTTAAATAGAATAAAAACTGCCAGTTCATGCACTGGCAGCTTCCATTTATCAAAAGTATTATAGGCAAAGAATGACAGCCTGTCAAACTTTACGCAGCTTATACAGCCTGTATCTGGCTTCTTTCTTTTTCTTCTGCATCAAGGACAAGAGCGTTAAGAACACTCACCAATTCTTTTCTTGTATTGGATTCATTAATTCCATTGCGGACCTTCGCATTGCCGCGGATTCCTTTCAGGTACCATGCAGCATGCTTTCGCATTTCGAGTACAGCGATATGTTCACCCTTCAATGAAATCAGACGGTCCAGATGGAGGATGCACACATCCATTTTCTCGCGTACAGAAGGCTCACCCATTAATTCGCCAGTCTCAAGGTATTTAACTGTACGGTAAATCATCCATGGATTCCCCAGAGCAGCCCGTCCGATCATGACACCGTCACAGCCTGTTTCATCCAGCATGCGCTTGGCAGCCTGAGGTGTTTCCACATCACCATTTCCGATAAGCGGAATGTTAATGTTCTGCTTTACTTCGCGGATAATATCCCAGTTCGCTTGTCCTTCATACATCTGGACACGCGTACGGCCGTGAAGGGCTACAGCTTTGCCCCCTGCGCGTTCAACCGCCTGGGCGTTTTTAACAGCGTAGATGTGATCTTCATCCCAGCCCATCCGCATTTTTACGGTAACCGGCTTTTCAACAGCGGCTGTTACAGCAGAAACCATTTCATAAATTTTATCCGGGTCAAGCAGCCACTTGGCACCCGCATCACATTTGGTGATTTTAGGGACAGGGCAGCCCATGTTAATGTCGATGATATCCGCATTCGTATTTTGATCTACAAATTTCGCCGCTTCTACAAGCGTTTCTTTTTTGCCTCCGAAGATCTGCAGGCTTAGCGGCTTTTCTCTTTCATCAATATAAAGCATGTCCATCGTTTTTTCGTTCTGGAGGACAATGCCTTTGTCGCTGACCATCTCCGCACATACAAGACCGGCACCGAATTCTTTCACAGTCAGACGGAAAGCGGAATTACATACTCCGGCCATTGGAGCCAGTACCACACGGTTTTTCAGCTCGATATCACCTATTTTGAACATAATTGCACCTCCCTCTGTCATTATTCTCACTTATATATTAATCCTGCTCCTGTATGGGAGCCAATTCTTCCTGTGTCACTTTAAGCGCCAGAGCGATCTGCTCGATTAAAGCCGGTGCAGGCATGCGGTTTCCTCTTTCAATTTCACCTAAAATTGAAACCGATACACCCAGCTCTCTTGCAAATCCTTCTTGCGTAAATCCTTTTAGCTTTCGAAAAGCGCGAATACGTCTTCCCCATTTTTCTGCTTCCATATCCGTACTCCCTCTCTGTCAGGTATATCTTCCAGTATTGAAATTAAAGGCCGCTCCATCTTCGGAAGCCTGATGCTGGAATCAACCTCTAAAAGAGGAACAAGGACAAACGCTCTTTCATGCATCCGAGGATGAGGAACTATTAGCTTCTCTGTTTCAATATTTTCGTGACTATACAGCAAAATGTCAAGGTCTATTGTCCGCGGGCCCCAATGGATTTCCCTTTTTCTCCCAAGCTGTAATTCGATATCAAGGCATGCATCCAGCAATTCAAAAGGATTTAAGCCGGTAGAAATTTGGATTGCCATATTCAAAAATTGTTCTTGATCTTCATAACCGACCGGATCTGTTTCATAAACAGATGAAGTATTTACCACTTGGGTTTCCGGAAGCTGATCAATCCTCTCAACTGCTTTCTTCAAGTGGTTAAACCGGCTTCCGATATTTGAGCCGAGCGCAATAAAGGCGGTGTTCCTCATGATCTGCCTCTCGTAATCTCGACCGCTACTGATTGATAGTGGCCGGGAATAGGCGGATCAGGCTTGATGACTTTTACCGTCAGCTGCAGAATCAGCGGGAAACGGGAAAGCAGTTCTGCTGCCAGTTTTTCTGCGACAGCTTCAACCAGCTTATAGGGCTTCCCTTCCACCACCTCTTTGCACACTGCATACAGCTCACCATAGTTAATGGAGTCATCAAGATTATCCGTTTCCCCCGCCTTTTTCAGGTCTGCTTCGACAGTAAGGTCTACAGCAAAGCGCTGGCCAAGCCGTGTTTCTTCCGGGAAAACACCATGGTAGCCGTAAAACTCCATTCGGTTCACATAAATTTTATCCATTGTAATCACCTTTTCCCATTAAAGCGTCCATCATTTTAGCCATTCGGCTCATTTCCTTTACATCATGAATGCGGATCATCTGGCAGCCCTTTTGGATGCCGAAGCACACCGTTGCTCCCGTTCCTTCTGTCCGCTCCTCAACCGGAAGGTCCAGAATGGTTCCGATCATCCGCTTCTTCGATGTGCCTAGCAGCACAGGATACCCGATAGCCACAAGCTTGTCCAAATCCCTCATCATTTCCAGGTTATAGTTCAAGTCCTTGGCAAAGCCGATGCCCGGGTCAAGGATAATATTCTCGTCTTTAACACCTGCAGACTTTACAAGCGCTATGCTTTCGTACAGGTCATTCATGACATCACGGAAAAAGGATGTGTATTCCATATCCTTGCGGTTATGCATTAGTATGATCGGCGCCCCTGTTTCTGCTGCAGCTGCCGCCATTTCAGGATCGGCTTTGGCTCCCCACACATCATTGATAATGTGGGCCCCGGCTTCAATGGCCTGCCTGGCGACTTCCGCTTTATAGGTATCAATGGATATCGGAACATCCACTTCCTTTGAAATTGCCTCGATAACAGGAAGAACACGTCTCAGCTCTTCGTCTGCAGGCACCGGATCAAATCCCGGACGGGTTGACTCGCCGCCGACATCGATGATATCTGCTCCGTTTTCAACCATTTCAAGAGCATGCTTGACTGCCAGATCCTGCTGACTGTATTTGCCCCCATCCGAAAAGGAGTCAGGCGTTGCATTCAAAATTCCCATCACAATGGTTTTCTTCCCGTAATCAAGCGTATATGGCCCACACTGAATTGTTTTTTTAGACATTCTGGATCCTCCTACAGTTCATTCCTGCTCCATAAGTGTTCACAGCGGTTTTCATAGTGCATCTGGAGCTCCGATGTTTTCTTCCCGGATACCCCAGGCATAGAATGGCCGTCAAACGAAGAAATTGGCACAATTTCCTGGATGGAATTCGTGACAAAAACTTCATCCGCATCCCTTACAGCTTCCGGTCTGTACAGGCCTTCCTGCACATTCATCTCCAGCTTTTCGGCAAGCCTGATCACAAATTTCCGGGTAATGCCGTTTAGTATGCCGGTTTGAAGAGACGGGGTAAATAACTGGCCATCACGAATCCAGAATAAATTCGAAGTGACCCCTTCTGCCAGGTAGCCATCCCTGGTCAGAAAGATCCCTTCTATGCCTGGATCGTCCCCCGCTTCCTTTTTAGCCAGAATGTTATTTAAATAATGGTGGGACTTCAAACGTTCGGCCCCTTCAGGTGTATTGCGGGGAATCTCCAGCATCACTGCCTGCTTTTCTGCGCTTGCATTTCTTGGCGGAAGCGGTTTGCAGAAAATAATCGTATTCGGGTTTTTGTACGAATCTGTCTGCAGGCCAATCTCGCCGTTACCCGCTGACACATTCATCCGGATATAGGCATTATAGTATCCGTTTTTTCCAAGCAGCATTTCAAGCATCTCGAGCACTTGTTCCCTTGTGTAGCCAGCTTCTATATTTATGGCTTTAAGGCTTTGGTTCAGCCTCTCCAGATGATCGTCCAATAAAAAGGGATGCCCATTATAGACACGGAACGTCTCAAACAGCCCCATTCCATATAAAAAGCCATGATCAAAAGGAGAGATTCTGGCCTCTTCTTTCCTGACAACTTCCCCATTCATATAAATATACAATGTTTACAGCCCCTCTGCCTGCAGTGCGGCTTTGTAATGCTGAATAAAATTCTGAAGGAGTTCCTTTCCGGCCGCAGTCATAATCGACTCAGGGTGGAATTGGACACCTTCTACAGGCAGTTCCTTATGGCGAATGGCCATAATTTCTCCCTCAGCTGTCCATGCAGACACCTCAAGACAGTCCGGAAGTGTTTCCTTTTTGACAATCAGCGAATGGTAGCGGGTAGCAGGAAAAGGGTTGGGCAGGTCTTTAAATATGGTTTTTCCATCATGAAAAATGTCAGAGGTTTTACCATGCATCAGACGCTCCGCCTGCACCACATCGCCCCCGAATACTTGAGCAATCGACTGATGTCCCAGACAAACGCCAAAGACAGGGATTTTGCCTGCAAAAGCTTCAATGGCTTTCAGGCTGATGCCTGCTTCATTCGGGCTGCACGGCCCCGGAGAGATCATCAGGAACTTCGGCTGCATACTGCCTATTTCAGAAATCGATGTTTCATCGTTTCTTTTGACAACCAGCTCTTCGCCTAATTCACCGAGATACTGCACGAGATTATACGTAAAAGAATCATAATTATCGATCATATAAATCATAGCTGATCCCCTTTTGCCTGTTCTGCGAGTTCTTTTGCTTTCCAAAGAGCAATCGCCTTCTTCAGCGACTCTTTATATTCATTTTTCGGATTGGAGTCAATGACGATGCCTGCACCTGCCTGCACATGAGCCTGTCCATCTTTCACGAGCATAGTGCGGATGATAATATTCAGCTCCAGATCACCGCTGAAATTGATCCAGCCAAGAGAGCCGGTGTATGGTCCCCTTGTGACCGGTTCAAGCTCTTCAATGATTTCCATGGTGCGCACTTTAGGGGCACCTGTAATCGTTCCCCCGGGAAATACAGCGTCAATGATATCAACCGCATTCTTCCCGTCAGCAAGCTCCCCTTTTACATTTGAAACGATATGCATTACATGTGAGTATTTTTCAATAACCATGAACTCATCCACTTCAACTGTTCCATATTCGCAGACTCTTCCCAGGTCATTTCTCTCCAGGTCAACCAGCATTACGTGCTCTGCACGCTCTTTCTCATTTTCAATCAGTTCACTGGCGAGCTCGAGGTCCTCCTCATGATCCTTCCCGCGGGATCTTGTTCCGGCAATCGGCCGCGTGCTGACGGTGTTTCCTTTTTCTTAATCAGCAGCTCCGGTGATGCGCTCACAAGCTGGTATGCAGGTGTGTGAAAATATCCCATGTATGGAGAAGGATTTAACACTCTCAGCTGTTCGTATACATCCATAGCCTCAGTATGCATAGGGCGGCTTTGTCGTACCGATAGATTCACCTGAAAGACATCTCCCTGTGAAATATATTCCTGAACACTCCGGACAGCAGACTGGAATTCTTCTTCGTCCATGGATACTCCAAGTGTTTGTTCTGCCTGACAGCATCCCCCTGCCTCAGAAGGCTTTCCGCTCTCATTCTTCCATTTCTGCTCCCAATTCTCTGCCCGTTCCCCGATCGAGTGCTCTTCCTCTTTTTCATATAAGAATAGAAGCCAGAGCTGTTCTGTTTCATGATCAAAGACAAAGCAATCTTTATAAATAAAAAAGTGGATATCAGGTATTTGCAGATCATCCCGGGCTTCATCCGGAAGCTTTTCGATATATCGCGCGTAGTCATAGCTGATGAATCCGATGGCACCTCCCTGAAAGTCAGGAAGTTCTTCAAGCTTATCTGCTTTATATTGATTCAGCCATTCCTGCATCAGGTGAAGGGGGTTGCCTTCGAGCACCTGCTTTTCTCCGTTTGCATTGATTTCAAGCTGTGAATTTTTGCCTGTTAAAATGGCTTCCGGCTCAAAAGCTGCAATACTGTACCTGCCTCCCCGTCCGCTTTCCAGTAAAACATGATAGGGCAATCCCTCCGACAGCGAGCGGTATGTGCGGAAAAACCGGTTATATGTATATGGTATTTTTTTTGCATGAATCTGAAGATGCTTCACTAAAAGTCACCCCTATATAGTTCTCTATTTTTCATCATACATGATACAGGGCATGCTTTCATAATTTTTATTAAACAAAAAACAGCGGCCATCAGAGACCGCTGTCCTATCAATTATTCCGCTTCAAATTGGTATAAAGGAGTACTTAAATAACGTTCGCCATTACTTGGAAGAATGGCCAGAACTTTTTTGCCCTTGCCAAGCTCTTTAGCGACCTTCAGTGCCGCACTGATCGCCGCACCGGAGGAAATTCCTCCAAGGATACCTTCTTCCTTGGCCGCACGGCGGGCATAATCAAATGCCTCATCGTTCGTAATCTGGATTACTTCATCATAAACCTTTGTATCCAGTGTATCCGGCACAAATCCCGCTCCAATGCCCTGGATTTTATGCGGTCCTGGTTTTCCGCCTGATAGGACAGGTGAATCAGTTGGCTCCACTGCGTAAATTTTGATGTTTTTATATTTTTCTTTAAGCACCTGGCCGGCTCCTGTAATGGTTCCGCCTGTTCCGATTCCGGAAATGAAGGCATCCAGCTGGTCACCCATTTGCTCTGCAATTTCAGGTCCTGTTGTTAAACGGTGAATTTCAGGGTTCGCAGGATTCTCAAACTGCTGTGGCACGAAATAGCCATGTTCCTTAGCCAGCTCCTGCGCCTTGCGGATCGCACCGTTCATTCCTTCCGGTCCAGGTGTGAGGACAAGGTCAGCTCCGTATGCACGCAGCAGGTTGCGGCGCTCCATACTCATTGTCTCCGGCATCACAAGAACGGCTTTATAGCCTTTGGCTGCGGCAATCATCGCTAATCCGATTCCTGTATTTCCGCTTGTCGGTTCAATGATGGTATCACCTGGTTTAAGACTTCCATCTTTCTCTGCAGCCGTGATCATTGCCAGGGCAATACGGTCTTTTACGCTGCTCCCCGGATTCATGTATTCCAATTTCAGATAAACATCTGCGCTATTATCATCAACTAGACGGTTTAGTTTCACAATTGGCGTATGGCCAACAAGATCTGCAATTGAATTTGCTACACGTACCATTTTCCCCACTCCTTATTTCCGACTATTTTTATTGGTTTAATCTAAATTTACCAATTTCCAATGGGAATGTCAATGAATTTGACTGCTATTTAAAAGAAAATTCATACTTTTGTCATTATAGATAAATACCCATCTCTATTCATGATACTCAATTTAGGCAGAAAAAAACACGGAATTCGCTCCGTGTTTTTATATTTACTTCTCACCGTAAAACCATTCCACATCCGTCTCTTTCCAAAACGGCTTGGCAGAGACAGGAACATCCATCTGCTCAAGTGCTATCTGGCGGCGAATCATGTTTTTCACCTCTTTAAAGGAATACTTTTCTCCCTTTAAATGCTCATGAAGCATGACAACAGCATAGCCATCTTCTGTTTTTACCGGCTTGGTCCATTTGCCGGGCTTCAGGTCTTTGACCTGTTCCAGGACTTCTGCCGGTATGTGCTCATCATCTTCACTGACATACCCTGCATTTCCCCCAAGGTTGGCAGTGAATTCATCAATGGACCGCTCCATCGCCAGCACAGAAAAGCTGGAGCCTTCTTCTAGCTCCTTCACTGTCTGCTCTGCTTCTTCTTTTGTTTTCACAATGATTTGAGAGATGTGATAGCTGTCAGGAACATGAAATTGGCTGCTGTTCTCTTCATAGTAGCTCTTCAATTCCTCTTCTGAGACAGAGACATCAGCCGTCAGCAGCTCTTCAAGAATAAGATTGTTCTTGATTTGCCTTCTCCATTTGTCTTCACTCATCTCATCGGTGAAATTGCCGCCGTACATCGTCTTGACCATTTTCAGCTCAAGATCTACTGCCTTATCAGAGATTTTCACTCCGTATTTTTTCCCGGCTTCCTCAATGACCTTTTGATCGATTAATTCGCTTAAGGTGGTTTTTCCGTACTTCGTTTCCATCTCACTCATCCATTCCTGGCGAGTGATTTTTTCTCCGCCGATTTCAGCTACTGCTTCCCCGCTCCCATCGCCTTTAAAAAGCAGAAAGGCCAATGTGATAAGATTCAGCAACACTAAACCGCCAATGATCATTAAAAGCTGTCTCTTTTCCAAGTGCTCCTCCCCCTAAGAAAAGCGCAAGCACCTGTCCCTCCCCGACACTCGAGGCGGCAGGCACTGAAGCTGGACATTTCTTTAAGTTCAAAAAAACAAAAGCGTTTGGCCCCGGCCTCAGGACCGGCAAACGCTTATATTATCATTTTACTTCGTTTTTCAATTCTTCCAGTTCTTCTTTTGTGTAATGATATTTCTCGTTGCAGAAGTGGCAGGAAGCTTCAGCCTGTCCGTCTTCATCGATCATCTGCTGGATCTCGTCTTCACCGAGGCTGATAATCGCATTGGCAAAACGCTCTTTTGAACATGTGCAGGTGAAGGATACAGGAAGCTTTTCAAGGAACTTCACATTATCTTCGCCAAGAATCGTTTCCAATAGCTCTTCAGGCGTTAATCCCTGCTGAATCAATTTGGATACAGGCGGGATTTCTTTCAGTCTGTTTTCAATTAGAGTGATCGTCTCTTCATCCGTTCCCGGCATAAGCTGAAGAATGAATCCCCCAGCGGCAAGAATGGAATTGTCAGGGTTAACAAGGACACCCACCCCAACAGAAGAAGGAACCTGTTCAGAAGTAACAAAGTAATAGGTGAAGTCTTCCCCAAGTTCTCCCGAAATCAGCGGAACCTGTCCTGTGAAGTGTTCTCTCATGCCAATGTCCTTCACGACCGACAGGGTCCCTTCAGTGCCGACCGCGCGGCGAACGTCAAGCTTGCCCTGCTCATTAAGATCGAAGTGCGTCTGCGGGTTTGTTACATATCCGCGCACCTCTCCATTTGCATTGCTGTCTACCAGAATGGCGCCAATTGGGCCGCCGCCTTCGATTTTGACCGTCAGTTTGTTATCGCCCTTCAGCATCGCACCCATCATCACGCCAGCCGTCATGGCTCTTCCTAAAGCAGCTGACGCGGTTGGCCATGTATAATGTCTGCGCTGGCCCTCCCCAACTGTATCGGTAGTGCGGGATGCATAGGCACGGACTTGTCCATCATATGCAAGTGCTTTTACTAAATAATCGCTCATTTTTTGCTCCTTTCGAGAGAAACTGCTTTAATGAAAGCAGCTTTTTAAGCTTGCTATTTCTTTATGTTTTCCATATTTCGTTTATAAATAATCTGCAGGCCCTTTAGTGTTAAAAATGGATCCACAACATCAATGATATCCGACTCTTGTGCGATGAGCCCCGCAAGGCCTCCCGTGGCAATGACAGTCGGCTTTTCATCTGCCTGATCTTTCATTCTTTTTACTATACCTTCAACCTGGCCGACGTAACCATAAAGAATTCCAGCCTGCATGGCAGATACGGTATTTTTTCCGACAATATGATCAGGTCGGGCAATTTCTATTCGCGGAAGCTTCGCTGCACGGGAATAAAGAGCCTCTGTTGAAATCCCGATTCCCGGGGCAATGGCGCCGCCCATATATTGTTTATTTTCATTGATATAGCAATAGGTAGTGGCTGTTCCAAAATCGACAATAACTAACGGGCTTCCGTATTCATGAATGGCAGCGACTGCGTTGACAATGCGGTCTGCTCCCACTTCTTTCGGGTTATCATACTTGATGTTTAAACCTGTCTTGATGCCAGGACCTACAACAAGAGGCTTCACATGGAAATATTTCTGGCACATTCTTTCAAGCGAAAACATAATTGGCGGCACTACCGAGGAAATGATAATGCCATCTATATCTGAAAAGGAAAGATTCTCATTGTCAAACAGAGACTTTACAATCATTCCATATTCATCTTCTGTTTTATTCCGGTTGGTTTCAATTCGCCAATGATGCTTTAATTCATCTTGGTCATATACACCCAGAACGATATTCGTATTCCCTACGTCGAAAACAAAAATCAACATTCTCACCACTTTATGATTATTTAAATGAAGTATTATTTTTGGCTCTTTTTCAAAGATTATTGTTTTTTTGCCTATGAATTCAGCCCGTTGATCTCCGCTCCAGGCACTTGCTTTCCGCGGGGAGGAATGCGAGCCTCCTCGGCTTCGCCTGCGGGGTCTCACACTTCCCTCTCCTCCCGCAGGACATTGAATAGGCTTCCTCGATTGAACACCGCACGAAGGAAATGCGTCAGCATTTTCGAGGATCAAGTGCCTTCCGCTCCAATCAACTCAGAGGTCTAATAAAGTTACATGCCTAAATAACAACAAACCTTACGAATACAGCCTTATTTTTTCACTGAAAACATCATATCACAACTGCTGTTGTTTCGTGTAATCGAAAATTCCGGGCGGTCTTGGAAATGATATTTTTCGGCAAAAAAAAAGCGCCCCTGGAGGCGCTTTTCGATTATTATTTGTCTTTGCGTTCTTCGTCGATGGCAGGAGGCACATCCGCTTCTGCGGGGCTTGAGCCTTCCCTTGTTTCAGGGATTTCGCCTGTTTCAGCAGGATCCTCTTTCTTGATGCTGATGTTTACTTTCACATCTTCATCCGTTGAAATGGAAGTCACTGGACGATCTGGCAGTCTGCCATGGTCTGATAAGTGCTTGATTTGTTCCGCATCAAGCGTTTCAACTTCAAGCAATGTATTGGCGATCAGATTCAGCTTATCGCGGTTTTCTGTTAAGAGCTTTCTTGCTCTTTCATAGGATTCCTTGATAATGCGCTGGATCTCAAGATCGATTTCATATGCGATTGCATCTGAATAATTCTGTTCATTATGGAAGTCACGTCCAAGGAATACCTGGCCGCCCTGAGACTGACCGAACTGCAATGGGCCGAGCTTGTCGCTCATTCCGAATTCGGTTACCATGCGGCGGGCAATGCCTGTCGCACGCTGGAAGTCATTATGGGCACCTGTGCTTACTTCACCAAAGACGATTTCTTCAGCCACACGTCCGCCAAGCAATCCGACAATTTTGTCGAGAAGCTCAGGCTTTGTCTGGAAGTAGCGGTCTTCTTTTGGAAGCATTACTGCATATCCTCCGGCCTGGCCGCGCGGCACAATTGTAACCTTATGAACCATTTCTGCTTCATCAAGCACTAAACCGATGACTGTATGACCTGCTTCATGGAAAGCAACGATGTTTCTTTCCTTCATAGAAATAACACGGCTTTTCTTAGCGGGACCGGCAATTACACGGTCTGATGCTTCATCTAAATCTGTCATATCTATCTTTTTCTTATTTCGACGGGCTGCGACAAGGGCCGCCTCATTCAATAAGTTTTCTAAGTCTGCTCCTGAGAAACCAGGTGTACGCTGCGCAATAGCCTTTAGGTTGACACTCTCATCAAGAGGTTTATTGCGTGCGTGTACTTTAAGTACAGCTTCACGACCTGTTACATCCGGGCGGTCAACTGTAATCTGTCTGTCAAAACGTCCCGGACGCAATAATGCCGGGTCAAGAATATCCGGACGGTTAGTGGCAGCAACGATGATAATTCCCTCGTTTGCTCCAAATCCATCCATTTCAACTAGAAGCTGGTTAAGGGTCTGCTCGCGTTCATCATGTCCGCCGCCTAGGCCGGCACCACGCTGACGCCCTACAGCATCAATTTCATCGATAAAAATAATACATGGCGCGTTCTTTTTCGCATTTTCGAATAAGTCGCGGACACGGGAAGCACCCACACCGACGAACATTTCAACGAAGTCAGAACCGCTTATTGAGAAGAACGGAACGCCCGCTTCACCGGCAGCTGCCCGTGCAAGCAAGGTTTTACCTGTTCCCGGAGGTCCCACAAGAAGAACCCCTTTAGGAATTCTGGCTCCCAATTCAGCAAACTTGCGCGGGTCTTTAAGGAACTCAACGACCTCAACAAGCTCCTGCTTTTCTTCATCGGCGCCTGCAACATCTTTAAAGCGCACTTTCTTTTTGCTTTCATCATACAGCTTGGCTTTGCTTTTGCCGAAGTTCATCACACGGCTGCCTCCGCCCTGCGCCTGGTTCAGCAGGAAGAAGAATAGTATGAAGATGATGATGAAAGGAATGATTGACGTAAAGAATGTAACCCAGCCGCTTGTTTCCTTAGCCGGCATAACATCGACATCCGATGTCTGGGCTAATTGATCCACACGGTCAAGGATATTATCATTGTTCATGATATAAGTCAGGAAGTATTTGTCTTCCTCATATCCTTTAAGCTGACCCCGTACTTCAAAAACACCTCTCTCAGGCTGAAGGGAAATGGACGTAATATCGCCGCTTTCCAAGTGATCAACAAATTTATTATAAGAGATGTGCTCCGTTGGTTCATTGTTGCCGTTAAAGAAGCTGACAACTCCAATAATGACTAAAAATATTAATAAATAAAAGATGGTATTCCGGAAGATCCGATTCATCCCTTACCTCCTCCCACGGTAAACAAACTATAGTGTATAGTATCATAGAAAATCGTGCCAATACAAGGAATTAGACTTCTTAAAACCGGGTGATTCTTGTTTCAGTAAAGGGCTTTAATCCAAGATCATACTTAGGATTTCCTTAATCGTTATTGCTGTATACTTCCGGCTTAAGCACTCCAATATATGGAAGATTGCGGTACTTTTCCGCATAATCAAGGCCATAGCCGACTACGAACTCATCAGGAACAATAAATCCCACATAATCAGCTTTGATATCAGCCTTTCTTCCAGTTGGCTTGTCAAGCAGTGTTACAATCTTAATGCTTTTCGCTTTTCTGTAGCGGAACAGCTCAACCAGATAGCTGAGTGTCAAGCCGCTATCGATGATATCTTCAATGATCAGAATATCTCTGCCTTCAACAGAAGTATCAAGGTCTTTCAGGATTTTCACTTCTCCTGAAGAAACCATTGAATTCCCATAGCTTGATACATCCATGAAGTCCATCTCAAGATATGTATCCACACGCTTTAAAAGGTCGCTCATGAAAGGCATTGCCCCTTTTAAAACACCAATGGCAAGCGGGAATCGGTCCTGGTATTCTTCAGTAAGTTCAGCAGCAAGGGATTTAACCTTATCCTGCAGCTCCTCTTCCGAAATCAGTACTTTTTCAATGTCATTTTTCATCATTTAATGTGCCCCCTAGAAGATCATTGCTTTATGTATTTTAAAATAATATAGCTGGTGCAGGATTGCTGCTGCCTATCATCATGCGATTTCTTCAAACCAGGCACCCATAGGATCCTGCCTTGTGCATCTGTCACGATTGGCCAGGTTTTCCGATCATGCAGCGGAATTTTATGATCGATGAAAATGTCCTTAATCTTCCGGGACCCCTGCATTCCTTTAAGCGTCATGCGGTCTCCCTTTTCTCTTGTCCTGATAATGATTGGAAAAGAAACACTCTCCCTGTCTATTGCCAGGGTATCATTGTTTAGAATTCCATCAGGACAGGCAGCATATTCAAGGATAATCGATCCGCCGTTTGGGAGTTTAATGCTTGCAGGTTTGAAGATTTCATATCGATAGGATTGTACAGTTTCCTTCGGGAATAAAAAGGTGCATTGCCGGTAGGAGCGTACAATATGTAAACCGCCTGGAAAATCTAAATTTCCCGATGGATGAGGACTTTTCATTAAGGAAAAAACACTCTCTATATGAGATGCCGATAACGATGCCGGCCTTTCCTTATAAAGATAGTTTAATATTAGTTGAATCCCTCTCCTTTGTAAAGGCATTGGCATTGCCTCAAAAGCATCGATATCCACACTAATTTCCTCATTGGCATTCTTTTTCATTACTGTATTCATTTTATGGACGGTTAATTCCTGCAGATATGCTTCATCACTTTGCAAATCTTCACTAAATCTTTGAAAATGCTCATGCACCTGGGGATTTTCTTTTCTCAGGAATGGGAGCACTTCCTGCCTGAAACGGTTGCGGCTGTATATGCCTTTTTCATTGCTTGGATCCCGCCTGGGGTTCAGGCATTCTTTCAGGCAGAAGCTTTCGATTTCAGCTCTATTCAAGCACAGGAAAGGGCGGATGATCGTATAATCGCCAAATGGACGCTTGAAGGGGATCCCTGCTCTTGCGCTGCCGGCGCTTCCCCTTGTGAGACGCATTAAAATGGTTTCAACCTGATCGTCGCCATGATGTCCCAGCGCTATATAGTCTGCCCCATATTTCTCGGCTATTCTTTGAAAGAAGCTGTAGCGGCAATCCCTGGCAGCGGTCTGTGAACTCTTCCCGGACTTCTCCATATACTCAGGCACATTCACTCTTTCCATTTCAAATGGAATGGCTTTGTCCCTGCAGTAATCCTTCACAAACATGGCGTCCTGAAGAGATTCTTCACCTCTGAACATATGATCGACATGTGCGGCAATCAGTTCTGTCTGATATTGCTGCTGCCTGCTCCAAAAATAATGGAGCAGGGCGATGGAATCCGGCCCTCCTGATACACCGATTACTATTTTCTTATTTTTTAAATCCAATCCCTTTTTCTTAAGGAAAGCACTCACTTTCTCTTCGAGCATAGGCTTCTTCCTTATCCAATTTAAATATATTTACTACTACCCCTGCAAAAGGCAGCATAATCCTTCCTATAGAAAAGCATATCATTATTAAAGGGTAAATACCAAAAGGGATTAAGCTTATAATACGGATCAACGAAAAGAAAGTTTCATTTATTTCATTTTCAAAGCAGCTGCCCATAAATATATAAGAAATATAGCAGGCTTACAATAAGGGTAATCAGCAGGGTTTCAAAGAAGCTCCCTTTCTGTTTTTTCTGCCTGTTCATTTGCCTGCTGGCAGGCTGAGGGCTGGCGGTTTGTCCGGGATTTCTGCTTACCGTACTCCTTTGCGCCGGATTTGCACGGGTGAGCTGGAGCATATCGTTTCTCATTTCACCGGCTGAGCTATACTGGCCCTGCAGAGCATTCAGAATAACATCTTCGTATTTCAGCAGTTCTTTCTTTTGGCGGACCATCATTTTGAGCTGTTTAAGGTCACCGGTTGTCTTGGCAAACCTTTTTGGATAGGCCGTATTGATTAAAATCATGGCAGCAGCAAAGAGATCATAAGCAGGGTCAGCCTTTCTGGTCCCGAGTCCCCAATAGCCGCGATCATAAAACTCAGTAAATTCCTTTATTGCCCTTCCCTGAATGGTGGTGCCGCCCACATCAATGGTGCGAATTCTCGATGGAGGACCTGTTACGATCAGATTATCCGGCTTTAAATCGCCGAACACCCAGCCCGCTTTATGGAGTGCATCCAGATCGTTCAGAAGCTGTACAATTAAAACACCGGTCCAGGATGGCCCCTTCTGCTGAATGTATGTCAGCAAATCAGGACCCTGTATATATTCCATTACATAGAATGAAACCTTACCGCTCCTTCGTTCCCAATCATCGACATCAAGCAAAGAAGGCCCGAGGGCAGAGCCTTGGACCTTTGCAAAGGATTTAAGGACGTTCACTTCGGACGTAATGGACATCCCGTTATCACTCATTTTCAAAGCAACCTGCTGATTTTGGTTTTTGGCGAGATACACAATCCCATTAGCACCATACCCCAATTCCTTTACAATGGTATATCGGCTGCGGTGCCACTTTCCTTCAATCACAGTACCAGGGTTTACTTTACACTGACTCTTCAAAGAATGATTCATCATCACGGGAAAGCAGACTCCTTAATGAACGTTTTTTCTTGAAATGGTTTAGTGCTTCATGAATGGCCGGGCCTGTTGGCGTAATCCCGCCTGTTGTCAATTTCGAAAATATGCTGGTCAGCGATTCAAGATTCGGTGTCCAATCCAGCAGTTTTTCGACATCTTTCTTTTTCCCGGGAAATACGAACACAGAAAAACGGTTATCACCAGAGCGGGCATTGAGGCTCAGGGACAGATCCAGCAGGGCTTCCTTAACGGTCGGGAGCTTATGTTTCATGCTTGCACTGGTATCCACGAGGACCAGCACTTCAAGCTCGACCGTCTCACCCAATTCATCTACGACCTCCATCACTTCGCCGCGCTGATCAGGCGGGAGATCCTCCATTGTTTTCGAACCGCCCAGAATCTGCTGGAGCTCTTTGTTCACCACTCCCTGAAGTGTCTGGGTCATGGCTTTTCTCGTCACCATCTGTACCGTCTGGGAAAGCTGCTGAGAGTAGACGACCTGACTGACTCCGCCTCCTGACATGGCGATTCCTTCAATTTCATTCATTCCCTGTTCATCAATGACATCCTGCTCCATGACTCCGATTACATTCACGGTTATTCCCTGCTCCTTGGCCAGAGCCGCCATGGCAATAGGATCTTCACCCTGATTTGAACAGCCATCCGTTATCAGTAAAATCTGCTTCAGTGTTCCTGTTTTCATTTGAAACTCCCCTCCACATATGAGTTGTTAGCATTTTCGACTGAATGGAAGGGAATTATACATAAAAATACTTCTCGATGAGCAAATTAATCAGTTGGCTTTTTGGCGGATGGCGTGCACAGGGATGCTTGTCCATTTCGGTGTATTATGCTTAACCTTTGAAACCACCACTGTCATATCATCCTCTATATTTCCAGACCTTGACCTGATCACCTCTTCCATAATGAGATCGGCCACTTCCTGCGGATCGTCCGTCTTCAACTCGGATATTTTGCGCTTCATCCACAAATCAAAGTTCTCCACATGTTTCGGCCCTTCAAACACACCATCACTCATCATGATCAATAAATCACCGGCTTTAAGCTGCTCACTGACCACATCAACATCAAATTCCTGAATGATGCCCATCGGAAGGTTGCTGGCCTGAATTTTCATTACCTTAGGACCTCTTTTTACAAAGCTTGGAGTTGATCCAATTTTCAAAAATTTTGTGTCAGCATTCTGCAGATCAATCATAGCCAGATCCAAAGTGGAGAAGATTTCGTCTGTGGTCCGCAAAGAAAGAACGGAATTGACGGATTTAATGGCAACCTGCTCTTCAATGCCCGATTGAAGAATTTTCTGCAATAGCTGAAGTGTTTCCTGGCTTTCCGCATGGGCCCTTTCCCCATTGCCCATTCCATCACTGATCGCAATCGCATACTTTCCGCAGCCCAGCTCAATAGTGGAATAGCTGTCCCCGGACACTAGGCCCCCGTCCTTCGCAGCATGCGCCACGCATGTTTCAACCACGAATGCCTTGGCTGACCGGAATGTAACATGGCAGTATCCATTCGGAAACGCGGCACATTCCTCTGAATTTACTAATATCGTTTCTCCCAAAATATCAGATAGCATCGGTGCAATGAGCTTTTCACATTCCCCATGCCCCTGGCAGTATGGGATGGTCATATCAATGTCGACATTTCCCTGCTCCAGGCTGTAGATTTCCACCTGCTCGATATGAATGCCAAACTCCTGAAGTGCCTCAAGGATCTGTTCTTCCTGTTTATGATGATTTTCCCGCTCTCTCTGAATTTCCTTGGCAAAGTCACCCATCACTTCCGAAACACCCCTCAGCTGGTCGGCTACCAGCCTCCTGCTTTCCTGAACCTGCTTCTTCAGCTTTTGGTTCGCTTTATAATAAGTCAGCTCTTGCTGAACGGCTTCTGTCACTTTTTTCGATCTTGTGCAGTACTTTTCCCAATCCCGCGCAAGCTTCGGAGACAGGGCACCTTCGTTGTTGTCCACATCATGCATAATATCCATCATATAGTCATAGGTTGTATTAAAGTTCTTTGACCAGCAGTGATCCTTCTTAAAGCAAGTCTGACAGGTTTTCTCCGTTACATTGCTTAAGAAATAATCCACTTCCCTGTCACCGTCCTCTTCCCATTGGGACGGCTCATCATGAGAGGAAAAGCTTTTTGAAAGAGCCTGAAAGACGCTCGAAAACTGGGCAACGCGCTGTGCTGTCACATCACGCATTTTTCTCATATATTGCTGCTGTTCTGCGGCATATTCAGGTGTTCCCGGGACTTGCTTAGCCAATTTCATTGTAAGTGCCTGCGGTGTTAGTAAAAATAAGAGAATGGCTGCACCTGTTTCTGACAGAGTTTTCATGAGATTTCCGCTGCCCTCTCCATACATGCCCATCAGGAGTGTCGCAACCAGCAGGCCGAATGCCACTCCAACCTTCCTGCCTTCTTTTAAAAGGCCTCCTAAAAGGCCCGCAAAAGCAAGCAGACTCATATGATAAAAGCTCGATATATTCGCAAGGGAGAAGATCAGGCCGGTTACCACCCCTACTGTAGAACCGACTGTAGCTCCTGCCACAAAGGCGAAGAGCAGGACAAGGTAGCGTGACATAATATGCTCCACTGAAAGATCATAGACCGTCCAGCCGATGGTTCCCGTCATGACAGAAGCCAGCATAATGATCAGGCAGACGATTTCTTCGGTTTTCAGTGATTGTCTGCGTTTATTTATGGATAGCAGCGGCAGTCCCTGCAGAAAAATAAGCGTCAGGATGAAGCCAAGGCTCGACTCGACACCGGCCATCATGCCATCATATAAAGTCAGCTGCCCCTTTATAATGAAGGCCTCCAGGAGCTTGCCTGCCAAGAGAGTGAAAAATACATAAAAAGGCAGTGCCCTGATTTCATTGGACAGCCATTTCTTTGAGACCCGGAAAGCGAATAAAAAGATGAAGGTGATTCCAAAAGCAGATACCGCATTGGATATGGATAATGTGGCGGCGCCTGCTATTAATCCCACCAGTGCCAGGGGTGCCTTATCCCTTCGTATGAAATATACCGCGGCAAAAAACGGAAGGCTAAATGGGGTAAGCTTCGCCAATATCAAGGCTCTTCCAAGCAAAAAGCCAATGATCAGCAGAACATAGCCTTTTTTCAGAAAGAAATTCTCCAGCCCTGATTGGAGCTTTTTTAAGCCTTTGGCAATATCCAGTTTCGGTTTGTTGAAGGGCACTTCCCCGATCGGCTCCATTACATTCCTTTCTACCTTTTCCATTAAACTACACTCCCCATTTTTTTATCGTTGCTGACAATTATAAAATCAAGCGCTCCAGAAGTTTGTCAAAATAGCGGACAAGCCCAGGCTTTTCGTTCGACGGTTTTCCACTATATATGGGGATAGATAACAAGATTTAAAATGGGACTTCCTGAGGTTCGGTTTAGTTCTGACAAAAAAAGTAAACAAACCGCTGGAATGACAGCTTTCTGTCAAAAGCGAAGCATGGAAGAAATTGACGAAGCGGCAAGGGAAATTTACGACATATTTCTTTTAATATCTTATTGACTTCCTTTTTAAAAATTTGTATGATAAATCTTGTGCTTCAGGGCACATCTAGTAATCTATTGAAATTTGGCGGTGTAGCTCAGCTGGCTAGAGCGTACGGTTCATACCCGTGAGGTCGGGGGTTCGATCCCCTCCGCCGCTATCATGAAATGCGCAAGCGCGTTGCCCAGGGGCGAAATGCGGAAGCGCGTTGCAAAATCTATTATTATCCCGGCCCGTTGGTCAAGCGGTTAAGACACCGCCCTTTCACGGCGGTAACACGGGTTCGAATCCCGTACGGGTCATTTCAAAAGAGCGTCAGCCTTAGGCTGGCGTTTTTTTGATGGCTGAATTTGCGTTATTAAACAGCACAAAAAAACAAGCCCACCCGGACTTGTTTTCCATCCTGCTATATAGATCGATCAGCAGCAAGTTAGCCTCGCTTAGCTCCTCTTCCTCCGCGCTTGGATTCAGTATGGCGTTTTAGCGATGACAGACGATCTTCGCTGTCCTTCAGGAAACGGGCCATTTTGGCTTCAAAGTTTTCTTTAGGGCGATAGTCGTTTGATCGGTTTTGGCGAGGGCGGCCAGAATTGGAATTCGGTCTGTATTCTTTTCTGTCTCCTCTTTCAGGTCTTTCAGAACGCTCAGGCCGGTCTTTTGCCTTTTTGATGGATAATCCAATCTTGCCGTCCTTTTCGACATTAATGACTTTCACTTCAACCATGTCACCCACTTTTAGGTGCTCATTAATATCTTTTACATACTTGTCAGCGACTTCACTTATGTGCACCAGACCGGTTGAGCCTTCCGGCAGCTCCACAAATGCTCCGAAATTTGTAATGCCTGTAACCTTTCCTGTTAACTTGCTGCCTGCTTCGATTGACATTAAAAAAACTGCCTCCTTGAAAGATATAAAGTGAAACTTCAATCAGTGGGGGTTTTCCTTATCCCCCACTGATTGTTAGTCGCGTTCTGAGTGTCGCTAAGATCTCCGCTAGCGCTTCGATCAATCGACACTACGAACCCGATTGGTTCAACTAAGCCTCTGCCTGCGCGTCGGCAAGTTTCACTGTATCTCACCAATCGGGCCTTTACGGGCAGTTTGATCCCCACTTATCCTCTTTGATTCCTCAAAGTCTTGAAGTGGGGGTCTTACTGCCCGTTAGACTGCGATAAAGTGAAACTTTTATATATATTATACAGAAACCAAAAAAAAAGTGTCAATATAGCCTCAATCGGCCTTTTTTTCTCTCTTCTTTCTTTTTCCGCATCTTCTTCAGGGAGGTTAAAGATGATTTCGTTATTGTCAGATAGGAAATAATCTTTGCGGGCAAGCTTCGCGATATACTCATCATCATTCAGCTTAACAATTTCTTCTTCGAGCATTACTTCTTTTTTCTTCAGGTCAGAAAGCTCCTGATCCAGCCTGGTTTTCTCTTCCACTTTTTCTTCCAGAGCAGCAGACTGCGAAACGAGTGTTGTGATCATAAAAAATGAAACGACGGCTGCCAGTGTGAAAAATGCTGCTAATCTGCGAAATAAAAGCTTTTTCTTCCGGCCTGCACTGATCTCTGCTGCTTCCTGCTGTTTGACATAGCTGGTTTCCATTTTGGCTACATTTTTCTTCTTGGTGGCACTCATTTCCGCACTCCCTCCTTACTCTTTAGGTTTTTTCCACTTAGCTGTCCATTTTAAAACATTATTCTTTATCCGCTGTAAATATCCTGCCAATTTATTATATAACTTCTCGACTGTTTTTTTAATCTTTTTCGGCAAAAGTTTCCATAAAAGTGACAAAATCCATTTGACAGGCAGAAAAACAATCTTCAAGATGAACCAAAAGACTCGAAGAATGACTTTTAAAAGGGAATAAAGTCCTTTTCCAAGCATGACGGCAATCGCAATTAACGCCATAATCAGACCCTGGATGGGTTTATAGATGAGCAAAGTTAAGGTCTTCACGAAAAAGCGGTATATGGAGATCGCCATTCGGATGGATATCTCCAATACCCGCAGATACATTTTCTTAAATAAACTTTGATAAGCGGCAAACCCGCACAGCAAAGCAATGAAAATATAAAACCTCAATTCGCCCTTGTTCACCAGGAATAAAATATAGAAGATTGCCAGGCCCTGTACGACCCAAAAAAGAAAATCATTAATAAAAACAAGCCAGCTTTTCCGCTTGGTCCTTTGCAGGAAACGATTATACGTATCAAGGGCAGCCCCAAATACACTTCCCATGCCAATCATCGCCAGCATGGTCACAAATTGAGTGGTCAGTGTCATCGGAACAACTTGCTAAAGAAACCTTTAGCTTTGTCTCCATTCTGATCATCAATATAAACAAGGTCAAATACCTTCCCTTTGATGGAAACAATTCCCTTGTCCACATCGAGATTCTTCATCTGCAGATTCTGCCCTCTAATCGCAAGGAAACCCATCACTGTCTCCAGCAAAAACTCTTCATTATCAAAGCTTTCCACCTGTTTAACACCCGTAATATCAAGCAGCCTTCTGCCTCTCATAATGACATCATGTTCCTGAGTATTGGTTTTGTTTGGATTTGACTCATAATATTGACTCATTATTCATCCCCCGCAATCACATAGTACAACCTTTTTGTACATGTTTATGAATGGGGGATTAAAATAGAACAAGCCGGGATGAAAAGCAGCTTATGCTTCCGATTCCACTTTTTCTTCCTTCACAATCGAGTACATGCCGGCCGCTTCTTCCTTGCGGGTCGTTTCCTGCAGGCGTTCCACCTTGACTGTTACCAGCTTCTGGCCAAAGCGGACTTGAAGCTCATCGCCCACTTTAACCGTGGAGCTTGCTTTTGCCTGCTGTCCATTTATCTTGATCCTTCCCTGATCAGAGACCTCTTTTGCCAGTGTCCTTCTTTTGATAAGCCTTGATACTTTTAAAAATTTATCTAATCTCATTTAGCGCCACTCCTCTATTAATAGCCTTTGGATTTTGCCTCATTCCAGAATTCATCGAGCTGTTCGAGCGTAAAGTCTTCAAATTTTCTGCCGCTCATCATTACCCTTTCTTCCACATGCTTAAAACGGCGGATGAATTTTTCATTTGTTTTTCTCACAGCTTCTTCGGCATCAATTTTATAAAAACGTGCAATATTCACAAGAGCGAACAGGATATCGCCAAATTCCGGCTCCATCTCCGGGCTGGAGTCTGCGGCTTCCTTCTCGAATTCGGCAATCTCTTCTTTTACCTTCTCCCAGGCAGGCTCAACTTCCTTCCAGTCAAAGCCGACTTTTGCTGCTTTTTTCTGAATTTCAGCTGCTCTCATCAAGTTCGGGAATGATTTCGGTACAGAATCCATCATGGATTCCTGTTTGTCACCCTTTTCTTCCTGCTTAATGCTCTGCCAATTTTTCAGGACATCTTCTTCATTTTCAGCCTGCACATCGCCAAAGACGTGGGGATGGCGGCGGACCATTTTTTCGGAAAGGCCTTCAATCACATCATCGATGGCAAAGTATCCTTCATCCTCGCCGATTTGAGCATGAAGCATCACCTGGAGAAGGACATCGCCCAGTTCTTCCGTCATATGCTCGGTATCTTCATTATCAATCGCTTCAATCAGCTCATAGGCTTCTTCGATTAGATATTTCTTTAATGATTCATGGGTTTGCTTTTTATCCCATGGGCAGCCGTTTGGTCCGCGCAATTCAGCGATAATGCTGCGCAGCTTTGAAAAGTCTTTATACAGGACAGCCTCATCTTTTACAGGGGGCACATATACGGAAGTTAAGTTATTCAGCTCCATATTATGATCCAATTCATGCAGTTGCACCTTTTTGATCACTTCTTCGCTGCTTCCGGCAGCTGTTACAATATAAACCTCGTAATCGTAAGGGAGCTTTTCCATCAATGTCAGCTTGACGTCACTCGCAACAAACTGATCATACACCTGTCCAATAATGACGTGCTGTGCCACCTGAATTTCATCTCTTTTCAGATCCGTTCCATCCAACAGCTGAAAACCTTCGATCGGATCGATCCTTAAAGCCTGAAATAAAGGATCCAGGAAGCTTTGTCCTCCTCCGATCGTGATCTCAATGCCTCTCTGCGGAGCCCGCTCTATGAGAAGCTGAACCGTACGCTCCGCAACAAGCGGATGCCCCGGAACTCCATATGTAACCTCTTTGGCAAGAGCTTCATTCAGGAGAAATTCACAAATCTCCTCATATACTTCTTCAAACTGCTCATGCTTTTCGTAGATATGATCAAAGGACTGATATGTCAGCCCTTCCTGTTCGAGATCACGCAGAACCGGATGCTCTCTAGTCCGCAGGTAAAGAGCCCCTGTATTTTTAAGCTGTCGATATACGCCAAAAGGAAGCTGATCCAGATCTCCTGCTCCAAGTCCGAGAATGGTTATTTTTTTCATAAAGCGATTCATCTCCTAGTCTTTTTAGGAAGCAAGAACATGAGTTTGCTTCCAAACGGCAGCAAAGCAAGCTCTTCCTCTTTAAAAGTATTGCCTTTAAACATGATATACAAATACGTAAAGCCTCCGAGCGCTACGCCGCTTAATGCCTGGAATCCGGCAAACGCCCTGCCCGGCTCCGGGATGGTCAGCAGTGCTGTGGCAGATAGGTACAGCTGCAGAACAACTGACATCATTAGTGCTGCGAATCCAGCCGCAAATAGAAATCGCAGTGAAATCAATGAAATTTTCAAGTATACCTGAAGCTTTGCTATAAGAAGTATGAGGACGGCCGCAAGGGCTATGCATGATGCCGCGGCTGCACCGATTGTGCCGTATGATGGCACCAATAGCGTATTCAGGACGAGTTTTGCCGCAAATCCAAGCAGAATGGCTCCTGCCGGAAAAAAGATAAACCCCAGTCCCTGTAAAATGCCGGTGATAGTGATGATCAGGCTGCTCAGCAAAATCAGCAGACTGAGAATCGCCAGGACATCTGATCCTGATGAGTTTTCAAACAGCATAATATTCGCAGGCTTTATGATATTCCAGAGCCCAACGGTTGCGGCCGCTCCAACCAGAATGCCGATTTGAAGGGCAAGTCTGATTTTACTATGAAGGAATGAGGGCTGATTTCTCATTTTTTCTTTGGAAATGAGCGGCACAAGCGACAGAGACATGGATGTTGCCACGACAATGCCCAGCTGGACAATCGGCTGTCCTCGGTCATACACGCCTTTCAGCGCCTTGGCTTCTTCCCCTTCAATTCCGGATGCCAGGAGGAGCGAGTATAAATTAAACGAATCTGCCAGCTGAATGAAAATAAGCACCAGACTGCTTATGCAGATGGCAAATCCCTGTATGATAATCGTTTTGGCCAGCTTGCCGCCTTGTTTAAAATCGATTGAAATGGCGGACGGCAGGCTTTTTCTACTTTTTATATAAAAAAAGGTAATTAAAATCAGGACGGCGATGACTCCGCCGGTAACGGCCCCGAACATGGCCCCGCCTCCCACCATGTAGAGGGAATTCCCTTCCTTAACCAGCAGATAAGCGGCAAGCAGGATCGTAACGACCCTGACAAGCTGTTCTCCTACCTGGGAAACAGCGGTTGGAACCATGTCTCCTTTCCCTTGGAAATATCCCCGGAAAAGAGACAGGACTGGGAAAACAAGAAACACGGCTGCCACCACTCTGAGCAGAATCGCCAGCTGCGGATCGCCCATCCTTGCTGCCAGCCAGTCCGAGCCCCAGTACAGGGTGGAAAACCCGATAAAACCTATTATGAATAAAACAAAGGCAGATACGGCAAATAAGTTTTGAATATCCTGCTCTTTCTTTAGAGCAGCCTGTTCGGCATAAAGCTTAGAAATAATGACCGGAAACCCGTATGTAGATAACACAATAATGATTCCATAGAACGGATAAACCTGCTGATATATATAAAACCCTACATCCCCGACAATATTTTGAAAGGGGACCCGGTAAATTGCGCTTAAAATTTTGGTAATCAAGGCAGCGACCGTCAGGATAAACGCACCTCTAAACAAATCGCCGGATGTCTGAACGGGCCTCAGGTTGCCCATCTCCTTCCAATTGAATTCGAAAGTATTATAGCATATTGGGGCTTTGTGCGGGATTTTTCGGTTGTGCGCGGAATGACCCTGATTGCGTTCACTTCATTTTGGTTTTGCACGCCAAAGAAAAAAGGCAGCATTCCGCTACCCCTTTCATTAAGTATTCATTTTTATGATTCCATTTGTCTGGCCAGGAAGCCTGCTGCTGTTTCAACTGCTTTTTGTTCCACATCGCCAAGTGAATCTTCTTTTGCAAAAATGATAACTGCACCAATTGGGTCGCCGTTTGCAATGATTGGGCCAATTGTATAAGCAGAGGAAGATTCAGTGTTCCCGTCCACAAGCGAAATATCGCCTGACTGGTTTACCAGGACTGAACTGCGTTCTTCCATTGTTTTTTCAACAAGATCGCTTATATTCTTGTTTAAATAGTCCTTTTTAGAACCGCCTGCAACAGTAATGTAAGTATCTCTGTCACAGATTAACACTGGATTTCCCAGGCTGTCATATAAGGCTTCTGCATATTCTCTTGCAAAATCGCTCAGTTCACTGATTGGTGAATATTTCTTTAAGATGACTTCTCCATCACGATCTACGAAAATCTCCAGCGGGTCCCCCTCACGAATACGCAATGTTCTGCGGATTTCTTTAGGAATGACTACACGACCCAAATCATCGATACGACGAACTATACCTGTTGCTTTCATCCAACGTTGCCTCACTTTCATCTGATGATTTTTAGAAAAGCGGAAGTGCCTTGCCGCACTTGCTCTTTCCTCTTCTGGCTATGATCCATAATTGGGAGAAAATGAATGCATCGCCATGTTTGAACTTAGTATCTTTCATATGGAAAGTTATATACGTGCACAAAAACTTTTTCTCATAGATGTTATTCATTCCATTTCCGGATAAACATTCCAAATGGTCCTTCACTTAAAAATACCCTCATCAGAATGAGTTAAACATTACTAATGTTTCATTTTATTGACAGGGATGTGTCTAGAATTAGGCAGTTGGATGTTCTTGTTCCTTCTTAGCTTCCTGCATTCCCTTGATCACTTCGTAAGCAATATTGAGCCATTCATTTGTTTTGACGCCTTTAATATGAAGGACTGCTTTCAGCTTCTTTCCATCCATGCCCAGGCCGATCATCCGGCCGTATTTGCTGGTGATCTGGAAAATCTTCTGTCCGTCTATATGTTCGCTGGCATTTTCGGATAAAAGAATCAGCACTTCCTGTTTGGATTGCTTCACTGTCTCGACTCCTGCCAGTTCACCGTAAGCCTTCATTTCAGCAATCTGGAATAAGTATCCTACCTCATCCGGATATTCCCCAAAACGGTCAATCATTTCATCCTGAAGCTCTTCTACATCTTCAAGAGAGGAAATGCCGCGGAACCGCTTATACATTTCAATTTTCTGATGGCCATCAGATAAATAGAAATCAGGAATATAGGCATCAACATCCAGATCGATTTCAATTTTAGCCGGCTTTTCCTCGATGCCATCCAGCTTATCTTTCCGTTCTTCAATCGCTTCTTTCAGCATTTGCGAATACAGATCAAAACCGACCGAGTCGATAAATCCATGCTGTTCGGCTCCAAGCAGATTGCCGGCGCCCCTGATGGATAAATCCCGCATGGCAATTTTGAAGCCTGACCCGAGCTCTGTAAATTCTTTTATGGCCTGAAGCCTTTTTTCAGCTACTTCTGTTAGTACTTTGTCTTTTCGATACGTAAAGTACGCATAGGCAACTCTGTTGGAACGGCCAACCCGGCCCCTGAGCTGATAAAGCTGGGACAGACCCATTTTGTCTGCATCATGGACAATCAGCGTGTTGACATTTGGAATATCTACACCTGTTTCAATAATCGTTGTGCTGACGAGAACATCGGACTCGCCTTCAAGGAAGCTTAACATAACAGATTCTAACTCATTTTCCGTCATTTTCCCATGGGCATATGTTACCCTTGCATCTGGAACCAGCATGGATATTTCCTCGGCTTTTCGTTCTATATCCTCCACCCGGTTATATAGAAAATAGACCTGTCCATCCCTCGCCAGTTCCCTTTCAATGGCTTCACGAACCAGCGCACCATTGTATTCCATCACATAAGTCTGAACCGGGAACCGGTTTTCAGGCGGTGTTTCAATAACGGAAAGGTCCCGAACGCCAAGCATTGACATATGAAGGGTTCTCGGGATTGGCGTGGCTGTCAGAGTAAGGACATCCACATTAGTCTTAAGCTGCTTAATCTTTTCTTTATGTGTCACGCCAAAGCGCTGCTCTTCATCAATAACGAGCAGGCCTAAATCTCTATACTGGATATCCTTTGATAAAATCCGGTGTGTGCCGACAACTACGTCAATAGTCCCGGCCTTTAAGCCCTTAAGCGTTTCGGTCTGCTGCTTTTTTGTTCTGAATCGGCTTAATAGCCCAATTTCGATCGGGTAATCCTGGAATCGTTCTCTCATTGTTTCATAATGCTGCTGAGCCAGGATCGTCGTCGGAACGAGGATGGCAACCTGCTTTCCATCTGCAATGGCCTTAAAGGCAGCACGGATGGCCACTTCTGTTTTCCCATAGCCAACATCTCCGCATAATAAGCGGTCCATCGGTCGCTCCCTCTCCATATCCTTCTTAATTTCATGGATGGAGCGGATCTGGTCCTCTGTTTCCTGGTAAGGGAAGGCCGCTTCAAACTCTCTTTGCATATCCCCATCCGGATTGAAGGCAAAGCCTTTTGATGCCTCGCGCTCTGCATAAAGCTTGATTAGATCATCCGCAATATCCTGAACAGATGATTGAACCTTCTTCTTAACCCGCTTCCAGTCGTTTCCGCCCAGCTTATAAATTTTAGGCTCTTTTGCTTCGGAGCCAACATATTTCTGGACAAGATCGATCTGCTCCACCGGCACGTACAGCTTGTCGCTGCCCTGGTAGCGGATATGAAGATAATCTTTATGGACTCCATTAATCTCAAGGGTTTCAATCCCCAGGTATTTTCCGATCCCGTGATTGACGTGAACGACATAGTCCCCAACCTTCAGTTCGGAATAGCTTTTGATTCTTTCCGCATTTGAAAGCTTTTGCCTGCGGGCTTTCTTTTTCGTACGTTTATTAAAAAGCTCTTCTTCCGTAATAACGGCCAGCTTTTGGCCCGGAAGCTCAAAGCCGGTCTGAAGGCTGCCCTCTGTAATTTGGATTTTCCCTGTTAAAACCGGGTCATTCTCACTCACAAATGCTGCTTCAATTTCGTAGTCTTCAAGAACTCTCTGCAGCTTTTTGATCCGATCTTCATCTGGGCCCAGGAATACGACCGAATATTTGCCTTTTTTCCATCTGTCCAGCTCGCTTTTCAGCACATGCATCTGTCCATGGAAATTCTGCATCTGTTTGCAGGTGACATTAATGATGTTTTGCGGGTTGGTATTCGGTACATGTCTCAGGAACAGGGACATATACGTAATCGGATGTCTGGAACGGTGTAAAAACTCTTTTAAGGTGTGGGATACCTTCACATCATGAATGATCTGGCCCTCGCCCAAAAGACTTGTATACCACTCAGCCTCCTCCTTATCCAGGGAGTCGTTCATTTCCTGAACACGGCTGATTTCATCAATGAAAATTAAGCCATTGGCAGGGAGATAGTCTACTAAACTACTTCCTTCCTCAAAGGCAAACGAAAGGTATTTGAAAAGCTGTTCAGGCTTATTCCCCATTCGCAGCTGTTCCAATTCGTAGCCAACATTCTGGGCCAGCTGCGTTTTCGCTTTATCGTCTTTCAATTTTTTCAGGCTTGATCCCAGGCCCTTTTCCAATTTTTCAATTATGGTCTCGAAGTGTTCTGAATTAAGAGGGATTTCGGTTGCCGGGCCAATTGAAATCTCGGTTAGTTTTTCTTTTGATCTCTGATCCTCCAAAGAAAAGGTCCGGATCGAATCCACTTCCGTATCAAACAGCTCAATCCTTACCGGATCCGCTTCAGTCAGTGGATAGATATCAATGATTCCGCCCCTGACACTGAATTCTCCAGGCGAAGAAACCATCTCAGAGCGGACATAGCCCATCTGAACAAATCTTTTTAATTGATCATCAGTCAAATCATCGCCTATTTTTAAAGACAACTGGTATTGTGTCCAGTGGTTTGGAGGCGGAAGAATTTTTCTTAGCCCGGCCATCGGGACAATCATGATACCTGTCTTATGTGTACTCCAATAATTTAAAGCCTCAATCCGCTGGGCCTTTAACTCGGGGCTGGCAATCCCCATTTCAGCCGCGATCAATTCATTGGCAGGATACAAAAGCACTTCAGATTCTCCTGCCAGATAGACGATATCATCATATAGCTTCTGTGCCTGCAGAAGGTTGTGCGTCACAACAAGCATCGGCCTTCCCGATTGCTCATATATGGAAGACAAAAACAAGGTGCGTGCCGATCCTGATAAACCGGCAAGCATCTGCTCCCTCAGTCCTTCCTCAATGCCAGACAAGATGGAACTTACATCATCCTGCCGGCTAATAATCTCTTTAAGACCAAACATGAAAGCCCCTCCTATAAGAAAAGCGTAAGCGCCTTGGTCACCCCCGACAAGCACAAGACGAGCCTCACAGAAAGGCGTTCTTTGCCTTTTTGAGAGGATTGGCTTGTGACCTCGAGGGGGTAGGCTGCTTGCGCTAGACAGTTCTCGAAGTTAAAAGTTATATTTTCTTATCTTTTTAGAAAAGCGCAAGCGCCTTGTTTTACCCCGTAACTCTCGAGGGGCAGGCTGCTTTCGCTAGGCAGTTCTCAACGTTCAAAAGCTCATTTATTTTATAAAAGTGATCTGGCAGTTTAACCGCCAATAGGCAGATGTCATTCCAGGCCCCTTTGAGCCTGAAAACTGACAGTCTGCAAAATCCATTTCTTCTATCATTAATCTTACTAAATAACATAAGGATCCAACAAGAAACTATAGAACGGTTTCTATCAAATATATAATGCCTCAAAACAGAAATAGAAAAACGCTTTGGATTGCCTCCAAAGCTTTTTAATGAATAATAAAGTCCTGCTGATGATAATCCGGATTGCGTTCGAGTGATTCCTGGCAATCCTCACAGATCGCTCGAACATGCATATCTCCTGACTGATCATACGAGATCATCTCCTGGCGTTCCTGATCGTTTAGCTTATGGAAGCCAAGCTGCTCTGAGTAAACAGAACTGTTCTCTATTGAACCAATCTTTGTTCCGCAATGACGGCAATGATAATGAATAGACATGCCTGTCCCTCCCGTTAAACTGTCCATATATCCTAGTATGGACTCCGGGCAGGGAACTTATTCACGCATCCGGCGCTGCCGCCAAAGGTGAGATACATTATTCTATGATAAGATTAATAAAATATGAAGATTATTGATTAAAATCGTTCATTACGTGTAAAAATGGTCTTTTGAACCATTCCTCACAGGCCTCTGCACACTTTTTAGCCGTTTCGTCCATGATGGCCTGTTCTTCTTTCGTGAAGCGGCCGAGCACATAGTCCGGCACCTTCATTCCGCTTGGCGGACGGTCGATCCCCACTCGGATTCTGTTAAACTCCTGTGTCCCCATATGTGCGATTGTCGACTTGATCCCATTGTGGCCTCCTGCGCTCCCTTTTTGGCGGAGCCGAATCTTGCCCACAGGAAGATCCAGGTCATCATAGATGACCACAAGTTCATCATCATTAATCTCGAAATAATCCATAACAGCCCGGATGGACTCTCCGGATAAATTCATATATGTAAGAGGCTTAAGCAGAAATACTTTTTCTCCGTTCACATAGCCTGCTCCAAATACGCCTTTCAGCTTGGCCTGATTCAGAGGAATATTCAGCCGGTCCGATAAAACATCAATCACATCAAAGCCAATATTGTGCCTCGTTTTATCATACTGCTTGCCGGGATTCCCCAGCCCTACAATTAATTTCATTTTCTCACCCCATAGTAGAAAAGCGCAGGTACGCCCGGGAATTACCTGGCGTGTGCGCTGACTTTATCTATTCTCTTTTTTATTATAGTAGAAAGTGTGTGGTTTCGGTAAGAAGATTCTGGTTTGAGTTTGCCGGATTGGACTCTGCCGGCTTTTTTTTCGGTCTCTCTGGTTGGATTTGGGCCGAGTTCTGACTCTGTGGGCACGTTTTCTGCTTCTTGTGTCCGAAGTTGGACCAGGTTCTGACTCTAACCACCCGTTTCCTGCTTTTTGTGTCAGAAGTTGGACCAGGTTCCGACTCTAACAACCCTTTTCCTGCTTTTTGTGTCAGAAGTTGAACCAGGTTCCGACTCTAACAACCCTTTTCCCGCTTCCTCTGTCCGAAGCTGCCCCAGGTTCCGACTCTAACAACCCTTTTCCCGCTTCCTCTGTCCGAAGTTGAACCAGGTTCCGACTCTAACAACCCTTTTCCCGCTTCCTCTGTCCGAAGCTGCCCCAGGTTCCGACTCTAACAACCCTTTTCCCGCTTCCTCTGTCCGAAGTTGAACCAGGTTCCGACTCTAACAACCCGTTTCCCGCTTCCTCTGTCCGAAGCTGCCCCAGGTTCCGACTCTAACAACCCGTTTCCCGCTTCCTCTGTCCGAAGTTGCCCCAGGCTGTCCAAAGCCGGGCCCATGCAAGCTCATTTCAAACCCAAGCAAACAGGGGCTTGCCATAATGCAAAGCCCCTGTAAGAATAGCGTCTCCCGAGCTTATTCTTCGCCTGTTTTATCTTCGTCTGCTGTTGTTTCTCTGCCTTCTTCATTTTCAGGTGTGCCCGCTTCCTGTTCTTCACCGCTGTTGATTTCTTCTTCCTGTCTTGGAGGAAGGATGGAAGCGATAACCGTGTCTTCTTCATTGTTTATGTCATAGCCGCGATTTGCTTTGATATCGGCGACTGTCAGGGTCTCATTTACCTGGAGGTTCGTTACATCCACTTCAACAGAGGATGGAATATTACTTGGTGTCGCTGTGACTGAGACTTCATGCATGGATTGCTGCATAACGCCTCCATCTTTCACACCTGCTGCATCTCCAGTTAAGACGACGCGTACATCTGCCGTCATTTCCTTATTCATATCTACCGCAAGAAAATCCGCATGGACAATTGCATTTTTAATTGGATTGGATTGATAGTCACTTAGCACCACTTCATGCTTGCTGCCATCTACATCCAATGAGAATACGCCGTTTCTGCCTACTTCCTTTATTGTCTTCAGAAAATCGGCTTCGCTTAAGTAGATTGATTTGCTTTGCAGCTTTGAACCATACACAACGGCCGGAATATTCCCTTCCCTGCGCAGTGAGGTTAAGTTAGAGTTGCGTGAACCTTTTCTTTCTTTTGCCTGCAATACAGCTGTCATAAAAACGTCCCCTTCCTCATTTTAAAAATAGTCTTGTCTATATAAAAAAATGCCCTAAAATGAGGAAGTCTAAACGTTTTTGTTTTTTACAGATTTATTATTTTCAGAAAGAACGCAAATCAGGCTTGCTGCAAAGCAAGCCTGGGTAGTTATTTAATGACCGATCAATCAAATAGAGTGCTGACAGATTGCTCTTCATGAACGCGGATGATCGCTTCACCGATCAGCGGCGCAACGGAAAGTTCGACAATCTTGCCTGTTTTCTTCTCTTCCTGAAGAGTGATTGAGTTTGTCACAACCAATTCTTTGATGGTTGAGTTTTCAATTCTTTCGATGGCAGGTCCGGATAGAACCGGGTGTGTACAGCATGCATACACTTCTGATGCACCGTTTTCGATCAGGGCATTTGCTGCAAGTGTAATCGTTCCGGCAGTATCAATGATATCGTCGATTAAGATGGCCGTTTTTCCATCGATGTTCCCTACAATGTTCATGACTTCAGCCACATTTGGTCTTGGACGGCGCTTGTCAATGATGGCAATCGGCGCTTTTAAGCGGTCAGCCATTTTACGCGCACGTGTTACGCCGCCGTGGTCCGGTGACACAATTACAATGTCGTCATTCATCATTTTGTTCTTAAAGTAATCAGAAAGGATTGGCACACCCATTAAATGGTCGATAGGAATATCGAAGAATCCTTGAATTTGCGGCGCATGCAGGTCAAGTGTAATCACACGGGTTGCACCAGCAGTTTCCAAAAGGTTTGCTGCAAGCTTAGCTGTAATCGGCTCACGCGCTCTTGCCTTGCGGTCCTGGCGGGCATAGCCATAGTAAGGCATTACGATGTTGATGGTCTTGGCAGATGCACGCTTAAGAGCATCGATCATGATCAAAAGCTCCATTAAATGCTCATTGACAGGAGAGCTCGTAGACTGGATTACATACACATCGCATCCGCGGATGCTTTCTTCAATGTTAATTTGGATTTCGCCGTCGCTGAAGCGCGTTACGGAACATTTACCAAGCTCCACACCAATCACATTGGCGATTTCTGCAGCCAGCTTGCGGTTTGAATTTAAACTGAACACCTTTAAATTTGGATCTAAATACTGGTTTGACATTTTGGGCCTCCATCGATTTATTTCTAACAAATAGAAAGTTCGGTTTATTTCTTAATGTTTAAGTTTTGCGTGTAGTTTTCCTTGTTCACCTGGCGTGCGCGGGCAATGGATAGGGCTTCTCCCGGCACATCTTCAGTAATCGTCGAGCCTGCTGCTACATATGCACCTTCCCCAATCGTTACCGGTGCGACGAGATTGGAGTTGCATCCAATGAATACACCATCTTCGATTTTGGTCAGGTACTTATTTTTGCCGTCATAATTAACTGTGATCGAGCCGCAGCCCAGGTTTACATCCTTGCCTACTTCTGCGTCGCCAATATAGCTCAGGTGAGAGGCTTTGCTTCCTTTTCCGAAAACAGACTTCTTCACTTCAACAAAGTTGCCGATTTTCACTTCATCATGAATATCTGATTGCGGACGAATGTGAGCAAACGGCCCAATATTCACTTGTGAACCGATATGGCTGTCATGTGCTGCAGACTGGCGGATTACTGTGCCTTCTCCAATATGGCAATCAGAAATCTCCGTATTAGGTCCGATCACACATTCAGAACCAATGATGGTATTGCCGGAAATGATGGTTCCAGGGTAAAGAACTGTATCAGAGCCAATTTTCACATCCGCACCAATATATGTGTTTGACGGATCAATAATGGTCACGCCGTTACGCATATGTTCTTCATTAATCCGCTGTTTCATGAATGATTCTGCCTGGGATAAGGCTACCCGGTCATTGACACCCAGAGTTTCACCAAAATCAGCCGTCTGGTAAGCCGTAACGACTTCACCTTCATTTTTCAGAATCTCAATAACATCCGGAAGGTAATATTCACCCTGCACATTATCATTTGTTACTTTGTTTAAGGCTTCAAACAAAGCCTTATTATCAAAGCAATAAGTTCCAGTATTGATTTCTTTTATCTTGCGTTCATCGTCAGAAGCATCTTTCTGTTCCACGATTTTTTCAACCATCCCCATGTCATTGCGGATCACGCGTCCATATCCGAATGGGTTTTCTGCATGAGCTGTTAAAATAGTCGCTTTGGCAGAAAGCTCTTCATGATGCTTGAAAAGTGCTTCCATCGTTTCATGCCTGATGAGCGGTGTATCTCCGCAGACTACGATCGTCACACCCTCTTTGCCTTCAAGCATTTCGCGGGCCTGCATAACCGCATGTGCGGTGCCCAGCTGCTCTTCCTGAAGAGCATATTTGCTGCTTGAGCCAAGCTGCTGTTCGACCATTCCTGCTCCGTGCCCAGTAATCGTGACAATTTCTTTTATGTTAAGCTTTGTAACTTGATCAACTACATGTTGAACCATCGGTTTGCCGCATACAGGGTGAAGTACTTTGTAAAGCTTTGACTTCATTCTTGTTCCCTGGCCTGCGGCTAAAATAACCGCGTATCGATTAGACATTTACAGGCCTCCATTTTAACCTTTTTATCCATAACGAATATATCTTAAATGGGCTCTTATTTCAAGAATTGATGACAAAGTACAAATAATTGTCATTACCATAAACGGTATTTTTTGAAGAAATGGTTTATTTTTATTATAGAAAGGGTAATGGAAAGATAGAAAAAAGCCCTAAGAACCGCCATTAGCTGGAGGTCTTAGAGCTTGGTTTTTTCACAGCAGAAATAAAAAAGAGCCTTACTTATGAAGTAGGCCCTTGTTGATTTATTTTCTTAGGAAGCACCGGCTTCTTCAAATTCCACTTCTAATTCACCTAAACGGTGGTACTCGGCTAATACAGCCTCCTGGATTTTACCGCGCGTTCCTGAATTGATTGGGTGCGCGATATCTCTAAACTCCCCATCCGGAGTACGTTTGCTTGGCATGGCTACGAATAAGCCATTATTCCCATCAATCACACGAATATCATGAACAACAAATTCATGATCCAGCGTAATAGATGCAATTGCCCTCATACGTCCATCCGTGTTAACGCGGCGTAATCTTACGTCTGTCACTTCCATTCTGTTCACCACCTTTTCGAGAAGATATAATCCTAATTGTATAAATTCAACATATTTCCTGAATCTCCTTCTTTAATTAAAAATATTTTTTGAATATTTCGTTCAAAGATTTTTCCCAAATAAAAATGCCCGTCACATGAACGGGCGAATGAATGGCGGTTATTATTTATTTTACAAGTGCTACTACTTCAATTTCCACCAGGGCATCCTTTGGCAGGCGTGCCACTTCCACACAGGAGCGTGCAGGCTTATGGGTGCTGAAGTATTCTCCATACACTTCATTGATGGCTCCAAATTCGTTCATGTCCTTTATAAACACCGTTGCTTTTACCACGGTATTTAATGACGCGCCAGCTTCTTCAAGCACGGCCTGAAGGTTTTTAAATACCTGATGCGTCTGTTCTTTTACATCCCCATCTACCATAACACCCTCTGCTGTGAGCGGAATTTGCCCTGAGCTGTAGAACAGGTTATTTACAGTGATCCCCTGAGAATAGGGTCCTATTGCTGCCGGTGCCTGATTCGTCTGAATGACTTTCATGAATTCTCCCCTAAAAAATATGATTATTTTTTAAAATAGTTACCTTCACTTACATTGATTTTCTTTTCCCTCACATCAACATCGGATAGACGCACAAGAGAAAGGTACTCATCAACCAGCCGTTCTTCTGCTTTTTCTGCCTCGACCAGGACAGCAATGCCTGCAAGGTTTGCTTTGAATTCTTCCAGCATGCTGACCATGCCATTAACCGTTCCGCCAGCTTTCATAAAATCGTCAATGATCAAGACATTGGAACCCTCTGCCAGGCTTCTTTTCGAAAGGACCATGGTTTGAATCCTCTTGGCCGAGCCTGACACATAGTTAATGCTTACAGTGGATCCTTCTGTCACCTTGCTGTCCCGTCTTACGATGACAACGGGCACATTGAGGTAATTTGCGGCAGCATAAGCAAGCGGAATCCCTTTTGTAGCTACCGTCATGACCACATCAACGGGCTTATCCGCAAAGGCTGAGGCAAAAATCCTGCCTGCACGCTGGACAATTAAAGGATCTCCGAGAATGTCAGTCATATAAAGATAACCTCCGGGAAGAAGCCTTTCGGGGCTTGCAATTAAGCTGCAAAGCTCGTCCATAAATGGCCGGGCTTCATCATCAGTTACTTTAACATGGAACTTGACGCCGCCTGCAGCTCCGGAAACGGTCTGCAGCGTGCCTATTCCTCTTTGCTCAAATGTTTCTTTGATGATGGCGAGATCTTCACTGATCGAAGACTTGGCAGAACCATACCTTTCTGAAAAGAAAGTTAAGGATACCAGCTGACGCGGATGGTTCAATAAATAATTGGTCATATCTATCAACCGTTCGCTTCTGCGAAATTTCATTGTGGAACCCCCATTTAAATCCGAATATTTTAACGATAATATACCACTAATATACGGATTTAATCAAGCTTATGTCTTTCTCCAAGCATTCTGACCGCAAAAACCTGGTCGCAAAAACCTCGAAGGCCATTATAAATCCGATGCATCCTTGAGTCATGATGCACAAGCCCAAACACCGTAGGGCCGCTGCCGCTCATCAGGACAGCATCCGCACCAAATCGTTTCATCTGGTCTTTTATTTGCAGGACCTCGGGGTGCATATTCAGTGTGACATCCTCGAGAACATTCCCCATGTTCCGGCATACGTCACCATAGCTGCCCGAATTGATTGCTTCGATCATTCCTTCAGTATTGGGATGCTGCACCTGCTCTACATCGAGTCTCCTGTATACATCCGCTGTCGATACGCCGATGAACGGCTTAGCAAGTATGACCCAGCAGGTTGGAGGAGCAGGAAGCTCCTGAATTCTCTCTCCTCTTCCTGTAGCTAATGCAGTGCCTCCGTATACACAAAAAGAAACATCAGAACCGATTTCCGTCCCTATTTCAGCAAGTTCATCCAATGAAAGCCCCAGACCCCACAGCTTGTTAAGACCTCGGAGGGCCGCAGCTGCATCACTGCTGCCGCCGGCAAGGCCAGCCGCAACCGGAATCATTTTTTCTATTGTAATGGACACACCTTTTTTTACTTGAAACCGTTCTTTAAGAAGGTGCGCAGCCTGATATGCCAGATTTCGCTGATCATCCGGAACAAAACGGTTATGAGAGATAATCCTGATCTCATCTTTATCTAAAAGTGTTAATTCCAGGCGGTCTGCCAAATCAATCGTTGTCATTATCATTTCCACTTCATGATAGCCATCTTCCCTTTTATGTAAAACATCTAATGACAAATTGATTTTAGCAGGCGCCTTAACCATGACCTTCAACATTTCCACCTACTTCTTTCCTTTGAATCGGACTCCTGTCCAGCTCCACAAGCGAAGTGCTTTGCCCTGCCGGTTCGTTTCGAAGGGAAAGCCATACCTTCATACAGTATTGACTTTATTTTACCCGGCAATAAGCGGCGGCTTAAAGCTTTTCTCATAGAGCGTCTCCATTTTTTGTCCTATTTTACCACAAAATAAACATAAAAGCTCAGGTGTCTTGGAATATAGAGGTTATGGCTGTTAGAAAGAAGAAATGCCGAGGCATAAGCCTCGGCAGACGCAGTGCATATTAATGCTTAAACATATTCTGTGCGAATGCTATTTGTTAAGAAGGTTCTGCTGTGCGATTTCGATGGCCCGCTTAACCATATTGCCGGCATCCTTCGCCCGGATGCCGCCCCAGCCTTCCTTTTGGACCACATCATAAAAGCCAAGCTCTTTCGCAATTTCTTCTTTTAATCCATCTGACATAACCCCGCGTCTTCTGGCCAACATTAACATCCCCTTTCGCACTGCGGTATGTATAGTATGTGAAAGGGTCCTGCTATTTTATGAAAAAAGGGCAAACAAAAAGCAGTAAACAATTTGTTCACCGCCCGCTGTCATATATATTATTAGCTTAAAGCAACCTGTCCTGATGTATCTTCATAGAATGTAATTTGAACCGTTTCTGTTAAAACATCCGCATAGCTGTAAGATACCCGTTCAAATGCATTTTCATCCTGATCTAACTCAATCACAAATACTGAAGGATACGTTTCGGCCAGAACTCCTGAGCGTTCAATGGTCTTTCTGCGCCCGCCATTTGCTTTTAGCAGGAGCCTTTTCCCAAGATTTGAATCAAGAGCTTTTTTAATATCTGATAATGTTTTTGCCATTCGGTCCACCTCACTATGTTAAGTATATCACACTGACACAATACTGTCAAACAAAAATATAAATTATAACAGTGTTTAAATTTAAATGTCAATATGTTTTGTTCTACTTTTTCTTCTAATTTTCAACAATTTTAGGATTACCTTAATTGGAAAAGATTATGTATCGTTTTTATAAAGCTTATAAGCTTGCCGTTCATTACCTGGGAAATAGACGAATACCCACGCGAAATTTATCGAAAAATGCTAAATAACTTATTAGAAATAACATAAAAAAACAAGCCGTATAAAAGAAAAACGGCCTGCACATTAAGATTCATTTAATTCATCGTCATTGTAAGGCATTCCTGTTCTCAGTACTCCCCGGGTTTCAATTCCTCCAAGTCCCTTTTCACCTGTCAGTGTATTTCTTAAGATATCCCATAAATTGATTCTTTCCATAAATGGTGTAAGGCTGACTTTCGCCACAATGTATACAGGGTCAAGGGCATGAATATTCACTCTGGAAGGAGAACTGGCAAAATTGGCTCCAGCATGGATCAGTGATTCGAAATGTGACTGACATGCTCCGGCAAAAATGACAAGCTGATCAAGATGCGGTACTTTTTTGCGTGCTTCCCTTACCGCCTGCACAAATTCCCTGGAGTGCCTGTAAGCATTGATATCGGATTTTTTCCCCTTTGCCTTTGAATATGCATCATGGCCTGTTACAACGAGGATATCCGGCCTGTAATGATCGATGAGCTGTCCGATTTTCATCGGCATTTCCTTTTCGCTGCAATGGATCCCTGTTACAGGAATACCTATTTTTTCATACACACTCAGGCATTTTTTTAAATAAGAAGGATCACCATCCAGGTGAAGAACCCTGCCTGGTATCTGAAAATAGTTAAGCGTCTTGCTGTAGCCGTCTGTCACTTCATACTCCTGCTTCTCCCTCAAGAGAGCCACATCCTGCCTGAATAGCTGGAAGGACTGTTCTTCAAGAGATCTGAACTCCTGTTCGAACTTCATCCGCTGCGCCTGGTTGATGACGATTAAATCCTCACAGGGAGCATCCGCAACAAGACGGATATCCTCTCCGAATAATATGGCAACTTTTTTTCCGCCCTGTTCTCTAATATCAATCACGCGGAATAGAATATCACAATGATACGAAATTCTTCCGACGATATCCATCGTATTTATAGTCAATGTCGTCACTCCAATTTCCCGAGGGTAAACACGGTCTGCATCTAATCTCTTGTTTGTGATTTGTTATTTATGTCATAAATTATGCATTTGACTATGAACATGTGCGTAGAAATGACGGATGGTTGATAGACGTTTGGGCGAAAAAAAAGCCCGCTGTATAGTCAGCAGGCTTGGTCTTTTATGAAAAATGAGGCAGCAGAGCATCGCTCAATCGGGCAAATTCTTCGATGGATAGAGTTTCCCCTCTTCTGCCCGGCTCGACATTCGCTTGTTCGAGAGCGGAGAGAATTTGTTCCTTCTTCTGTTTTCCTTCAGGCAATTGGCTTGTTAAGTTGTTCAGCAGCGTCTTGCGCCTTTGGGCAAAGCTTGCTTTTGTTACCCGGAAAAAGAAAGATTCACTTTTAACCGCCACTGCAGGCTGTTTGCGCTTTGTCAGTTTAATGACAGCAGAATCCACATTCGGCTGCGGCACAAAGACCGTCTTCGGCACGATCATGGCCGTTTCAGCCTCTGTATAGTACTGGACAGCAATGGAAAGGGAGCCGTACTCTTTTGTGCCTGGACGGGCCGAGATCCTGTCTGCCACTTCTTTCTGCAGCATACAGACAATGCCCCTGATCGGAAGCTTGTCCTCGAGCAGCTTCATGATGATCGGGGTTGTCACATAATACGGAAGGTTGGCGACAACCATTATATCGTCAAAGCCTTCAAATTCCCGTTCAATCGCCGTCTTAACATCTGCCTTCAATACGTCTTCATTAATGATGGATACATGGGGATATGGCGATAGGGTTTCCTCTAAGATTGGAAGCAGCCGCTGGTCAATTTCAAAAGCCAGCACCTTTTTGCTTCTCCGTGCCAGCTGTTCGGTCAGTGCCCCAATTCCCGGGCCGATTTCGATGGCGCCCGACTCTTCCGTTATATCAGCATGATCAACAATCCTGCGGAGAATATTCGTATCGATCAAAAAGTTCTGTCCCAGGCTTTTCTTAAAAGAAAATCCGTATTTATCCAAAATCGCCTTTGTTCTCGCTGGCGTTGCAATGTCTTTATGCATTTTGTTCCTCCTTGCGAATAGCTTCGATTGCCTCAGCAAAATCCTTTTGGCTGATCTGAAACATCATTAAGCGCTTATGAAGCTGCTTGCCGTTTGTGTAGCCGATTTTAAGAAGCCTGCCAAGCTTTTCTCTTCTTTCCTTGGCACCTTCCCCGCCAATCAGGCCTGCAGTGACCAGGTCTTCCTGTGTAATGGTTTCTTCATAGGTTTCCTGCATAATCTGTGCGTCCTTTAGTGCCTGGCGGATCATTTCTGGCGATGCATGCTCAACACCCACTCCTCTGCCATGCTTGTGGAGGGCGTCCGCTTTTTCTATAAAGGCATGCTTGCATCCTGGAACTTCATTGGTGATCGTATTCCGGATCTTTTGTCCGGGAAAGTCCGGGTCTGTGAACACGATGACCCCTCTGGTCTTCTGGGCAAGCTTTATTTTTTCAATGGTTACCCCATTAATGGCAGATCCATTTGTTTCAATTGTATCGGCATCCAGCGCCCTCCTGATTGCCGCTGTATCATCCTTGCCTTCTACAACAATAATTTCCTTGATTTTCATGGTTCCTCCTAAGAAAAGCGCAAGCGCCTTGCCCACCCCCGACAAGCACAAGACGAGCCTCACGGAAAGGCGTTCTTTGCCTTTTTGGGAGGATTGCCCGAAAGGTGGAGGCGACTGCCCAGGGACGACAGGCATAAGACGGTTCCTGTAAGAAGGCGTTTTTCCTTCTGAAAGGAAACGGCTTATGACCCCGAGTCCCTAGGAGCCGAAACAAGACAAGCTTGTGACCTCGAGGGGGTAGGCGCTGGAGCTAGACAGTTATCGATGTTCAAAAAAATTCCGTAAAAAAAATATAAAAAATTGAAAAAAACTTGAAACATTTCTGTAATGTAATTCGTCTAAATAGATGTAAGAAGAATATATTTATAAAGAATAGTTCTTATTATATATGAACCAGCTTAAAAATGAAAAATGTTATCCATTAACCTTCTCTGCAATGAAATAAAAAATGCAGGGGAAGCCCCTGCATCACAAAATTTAATTCAGTATCTTAATTTTTACCGTTTTTCTTCCCCACTTGTATGCTTCTGATTTGGAGGAGAAGAATACATCGATTTTGTTTCCTTTAATCGCGCCGCCTGTATCAGCTGCAACGGCATAGCCATAGCCTTCCACATAGACCTTCGTTCCAAGGGGAATGACACTTGGATCAACCGCTATGACCTTAGCACCCGGATTGGCACGCAGGTCCAAACCGGTAGCCGTTTTGCCTGAGCATCCGCTGCAATTAGCCGTATAGGCAGTTGACGATACATATATTTCTTTACCGCTTGCCTTGCTGCTTGTTCCGCGGGAAACGACTTGTGTTGCTGCAGCCACCTTTGTTCCGACAGCAACGACTTTATCCTGCTTTTCCTTCACTTGCTTTTCACTGATCAGCTTTCTGGAAATTTCTTTGCCATTCTCCAGGACGACTTCAAACTCTTTCGCTTTAAGGCCTTTTTTTCCAGCATTCATTACTTTTTCAGTTCCCTTAGTCAAGCTGTTATCCTTCTTTGTTACAACTGCGAAATTAATTGGTTCTTCCACTACATCGGTGACTTTTTCAACTCGAATGACTTTTATTTTGTCATTGGCTTTGACTGTCTCTTCCAACTTTGGTTCAACGCGGTCTAAATCATTAATCTTGATTCCCTGCTGTGATAAAAAGTCAGCGACCGTAGTCGAAGTTGACCAAACCTGCTTCTCTTTGCCGCCATTATTAAGCGTTAAAGCGAATGCTTTCTCTACTTGAATTTCCAGGTTGTTTTTAACTGTATCCTCTGGCTTTGGCTGAACCTTATCATGTTCAGTCAGCGTAATATTCTGTTCTTTTAAAACGTCCCCGACTGTCTTTGCAGCCGTCCAAATCGTTTTCTTCTCGTTATCTGTTACAACTTTCACCTGTTTAGCCGGTTCATAGACAATTTCTGTATTGTCCTTAACCTCTGTGTTTACCGAGGGAAACACATAATCTTCTGAGCGGAGTGAAATATCTAGATCATCGAATATATCTTGAATCGTTGTTGCATGCGTTTTGATGACTTTCTCTTGGCCGTCTATCGTCAGTGCTACTGTTTTCTTTGTTGTTTCATATGCAATGAAACCGCAGGCAGCAGCAAAAACTACTAAACTAGCAGAAAAAATGGCCAATTTCTTTTTACTCAAAGACTTGGATAACAGGTTTTTCATGTTTTGAATCACGATGAAAAACGCCTCCTTTTCTCTCGGAGTGATTATATAGAGTATCTCGCCGACTGTCAACTCTTTCAATTTTCCAGCTTCCGAAAGGCTGGAAGAATGCAGGCATTGGGCTTTTTTGCCTGGATTCTTAGAACTGTACTCTATCTCTATGTATGAATGATAGTTCCCTTCTATGCATGCCTTCTTGCAAATGCTCTGTTTTTGGTCATGCTTGCCTTGGATTTATACTTTTCCACATCCAGGTGAAAAATCCTTCTTTTTTGGTTTTAGGAATTTTTCACGCATTTGGAAATCCTTTATATTCCGCTGACCAGACGCTCAGCAATCGGGAGCGATTTAAAAAAGTTTCCTCAAGACTTCAGGTTTCCTGCCCTCCATCTGTCACATCCCGACCAGCAGAAAACGCCCTCCGCTCGATCAGCAGGCGTGCATTACAGCACCTTTTTTCAAGTAATTGGCAAACACTTCCGTAAACATATTTCCTATTATGCAAAAAAACCGGATGAAAGGAAAGAGAGACTTATCGACATGGTTATCCTATGAGAAGGAGGAGACATGTAGAACTTTTTAGAATCAGAAAAGATTTGGACAAGCTCCTACAGGCTTCGACAAAATGAGCTATCAGTTTATGCCGAATAATTTTTTTGCATTTTCTGTGGTTGCCTGTGCAACTTCTTCTGTTGAAAGTCCTTTTATTTCTGCAATCTGCTCTGCCACCAATTTGACATAGCTGGGCTCATTCCGTTTTCCTCTGTGCGGATGAGGGGTCAAATATGGGCAGTCTGTTTCAATCAACAGCTTTTCAAGCGGAATAACATCGGCTACTTCCTTTGGTTTTTTCGCATTTTTGAAGGTCACTGGACCGCCAAGGGAAATGTAGAAGTTCATATCCACACACTCTTGGGCAATTTCCGGGCTGCCGCTGAAGCAATGCATGATTCCGCCCACTTCTCCCGCTCCTTCTTCCTTGAGGATCTCGACTATATCGGCTGTAGCATCACGGTTATGGATGACGATGGGAAGCTTGACTTTCTTCGCAAGACGGATCTGCTTTCGAAAGACTTCCTTCTGAATATCCTTCGGGGACTTGTCCCAATAATAATCCAGGCCCATCTCTCCCAGTGCCACCACTTTAGGATGGCTGGAAAGCTCTTCAATCCAGACCAAATCTTCCTCTGTCATATCAATGGCATCGACTGGATGCCATCCCACACTGGCATAGATGAAATCGTATTTCTCAGTCAGCTCCATTGCTTTTTCAATGGTTGGACGGTCAAACCCGACGACCACAATGTTGGAAATTCCTTCACTAAGGGCCCGGTCAATCACCTCTTGTAAATCTTCGCTATATTGTTCGGCATTAAGATGTGCGTGTGTGTCGAAAAACATCAAAAAACTCCTTTTCCTTCATATTATTTTTCTATTACTATTATGTCAGTGATGTAACAAAATAACTTTACTGTCAAAATGGTTCCAATTATATAAAATCGCCAGAAATTACTTTCCAAGAATAATTTTTTCCAAAAATAAAAAACATAGAAATGCTTACGGTATACGCTTAACACTTCTATGTTTTTATGTTTAACAGGAAAAATAAATAATATTATTTTACCCTTGCACCTAGTGGAAGAGATTCAGCAATGGTGGCAAGTGAAAGTTCGCCGTCTTTTCCTCCTGCTAAAATCATTCCTTCTGAAAGCTCGCCGCGAAGTTTAACAGGCTTTAAATTGGTTACACAGATGACTTTTCTGCCGACCAGTTCTTCCGGCTTATAAAATTTAGCAATTCCGGAAACGACCTGGCGTTTTTCATAGCCAAGATCCAGCTGTAATTTCAGGAGCTTATCAGCTTTTTTCACCGGTTCTGCCTCGATGACCTGGGCCACTCTTAAATCGACCTTCATAAAGTCATCGATTGAGATTTCCTCGCTATCCGGCTTTTCCTCTGCTTTTGCTTCGGGCTTTGCTTCTTCTTTAGGAGCAGCAGATCCCTGCATTTTTGTTTTTATGAACTCAACTTCTTCTTTAATATCCAGGCGTGGGAAAATCGGTTCTCCCTTTAATACCTTTGTGCCTTCAGGAATCAGGCCGAATGTCTCAAGGCTTTCCCAGGATGTTAATGCTTCTTCATTGACATTAAGCTGTGTGAAGATTTCCTTCGGCGTGCGTGTCAGGAATGGCTGCAGAAGCACTGCCGTTCTGCGCAGGGATTCTGCCAGATGAACCATCACACTTGCAAGCTCTTCCCTCTTCTCTTCCTCTTTCGCCAGAGTCCAGGGCTGTGTTTCATCTATATATTTATTCGTTCTGCTGACAAGCTGCCACACGGCAGATAAAGCAACAGAGAACTCCATTTTTTCCATCGCTTCCTCGTATTTGGAAACCGTCTCACGGTTCATTTGCAGCAGCTGCTGGTCGAACTCACCTTCTGAACCTGTATATGCCGGAATAACACCGTCAAAGTATTTATTCACCATCGCGATCGTACGGTTTAGCAGGTTGCCTAAATCGTTGGCAAGATCAAAGTTGATTCTCTCCACAAAACCTTCCGGTGTAAATACTCCGTCTGCGCCGAACGGCACTTCGCGAAGCAGGTAATAGCGCAGTGCATCCAGGCCATAACGGTCAATTAGGGTAACAGGGTCCACTACATTTCCCTTTGATTTGGACATTTTGCCGTCCTTCATCAAAAGCCAGCCATGGGCAAATACCTTTTTCGGCAGTGGCACATCCAAAGCCATCAGCATGATTGGCCAGTAAATCGTATGGAAGCGCACAATTTCTTTTCCAACGAGGTGAACATCTGCAGGCCAATAGTTCAGATACTTGGAATCATCATCGGTTCCATAGCCAAGTGCGGTAATGTAGTTGGATAGTGCATCAATCCATACATACACCACATGCTTAGGGTTATTCGGCACTTTTACTCCCCAGTCAAAAGTTGTTCTGGATACTGCCAAATCCTCAAGGCCCGGTTTAATGAAGTTATTGATCATTTCATTTTTGCGTGATTCAGGCTGTATGAAAGATGGATTTTCTTCATAATATTGCAGAAGTCTGTCAGCGTATTTGCTTACCTTAAAGAAATAAGATTCTTCCTTTACTTTATGAACGGGACGTCCGCAGTCAGGGCAGTTGCCGTCCGCAAGCTGGCGTTCTGTGTAATAAGACTCGCAAGGCGTACAATACCAGCCTTCATATTCGCCAAGATAAATATCACCCTGTTCTACAAGCTGGGCGAAGATTTTTTCAACGATCTGCTTATGTCTGTCCTGTGTCGTGCGGATAAAGTCATCATAGGAAATATCAAGCTTTTTCCATAGATCCTGAATGCCGGCAACAATTTCATCCACGTACTGCTGAGGTGTTACCCCTTTTTCTTCTGCCTTCTCCTGGATCTTCTGTCCATGTTCATCCGTTCCCGTCAGGTACATAACATCAAAGCCGCGCATGCGCTTGTAGCGCGCCATCGCATCACCGGCTACCGTTGTATAGGCATGCCCTATATGTAAATTTCCACTAGGATAATAAATTGGAGTGGTTAAATAAAACGTCTTTAATTTGTCCTCCACAAGATTCCCTCCCTTATTGTATGAAAACATCGGTGCATATTTATATGCAACTATGTTTTTGGCTGTGTCCTATGTCTCATAATGGATACTAAAAAATCCCGCCCCTTTTGGACGAGAGTATTAATCAAAAAATCGTGCCGTTATTGGGCCTGCTATATCAATATTTTACAAGAAGTTATATCGTCAGCATAACCTCTTATACCATCAAAATATACCTAAAAACTTGAAATTGTGCAACCAATAGGCAGAAAGGATTGGCAGTATTTTTCTTAAATAAATTTTTTTATGTTTCTATCCCTAAAAACGGAAACTGCCTTTCGAATATTATTATCGTAATAGCATGGGTTTTTGTAGAATTTTGTCGAAATGTCGAAAAGAGTCATATCCTTAAAATATGGAAGCTCATTTCCATATTTTCGTTTAAAATGGCATTTATTTCGAAAATCGTAGTTATACCAACACTTCATCGAGTTTCCTAAAATTTTCTATTCCATTCCAAAATAAAGTAATTGACGTATATGGGAATGGCTGGTATTATAAATGTAACAAAGATTTTGTCGAATAATGACGAAACTATATAGATAGAGAAAAATATTTTTGGAGATTTGAGAGGAGAATTTTATTATGAAATCTACAGGTATTGTTCGTAAAGTTGATGAGCTTGGCCGCGTAGTAATCCCTATTGAACTAAGACGCACACTTGGAATCGCTGAAAAGGATGCTTTGGAAATCTACGTAGATGACGAAAGAATCATCCTTAAAAAGTACAAGCCAAACATGACTTGCCACGTTACCGGGGAAGTATCTGATGATAATATCACACTTGCTAACGGCAAACTAATCTTAAGCCGTGACGGTGCAGAGCAGCTGTTAAAAGAAATTCAAAACACTTTTGAAACTGTTAAATAATAATGTACAAAAGCTTCTCACTTGTGTGAGAAGCTTTTTTTATTCTTCTATATGATAAGCATGGTAAACATCCCGCTTATTTAATTCCCGATCTTTTGCAGTTTGCTTGATGGCTTCCTTGCTCGAGAGTCCAGTTTCTTCTATATAATGTCTGACATGATCCTCAATCGAATGATTCTCCCACCAGGCAGCTTCTGCCTCCTGCACAGTTTCGGAAGTCCCTTCAATAATAATCACAAATTCTCCTCTCACTTCGCCGCCGCTTGAAGCCCATTCCATCACTTCTTCTACAGTTCCCCGGATAAATTCTTCATATCTCTTCGTCAGTTCACGGCATAACGCAATATTCCTGTTGCCCATGACCACAGACATCAGTGAGAGGGTTTCCTTCAGGCGATGGGGAGCTTCATATAAGATGACGGTTGCCGATTGCCTAGAGAGATCCTCGAGCTCCTGCTTCTTGTGTTTCTTCTGCCTGTTCAAAAACCCATAGAAATAAAAAGGCTGGGTGTTGATGCCGGAAGCAATCAGGCCGGTTAATGCAGCATTCGCACCGGGAAGGGGCACCACTGTCAGCTTTTCTTCAGCAGCCGCTGTTACAAGGTCATAGCCCGGGTCTGAAATCGCAGGCATCCCTGCATCACTGACAAGGGCAATTTTTGCGCCATTGGCCACTTTTTCAAGCAGCTTCTGTCCGCTGATTTCCTTATTATGTTCATGATAGCTGATGATGGGTGTGTCAATCTCAAAATGATTGCATAGCTTCTTTGTATTGCGCGTATCCTCCGCTGCAATAAAGTCCGCTTCCTTCAGGATTCTAACCGCCCTGAAGCTCATGTCTTCCAGATTGCCGATTGGAGTCGGGACTAAATATAAAATTCCTTTTGTCTCTTCATGCTCAAAGCTTTTTTGCTGCCACATATGTACCACCCGTCTCTTTCATTAAAAACTCGTCCTTCTTCTTCCGGGACAATTGTTTGAATTCATATTCCGCTCTCATCGCTTCGCCTTTTTCCGAAAAGGAACGGGAGAAGACCAGCTCAACCGGTCCTCTTCCTCTGGTATACTTGGCCCCTTTTCCTTCATTATGGACCTTCACCCGTTTTTCAAGATCATTGGTGTAACCTGCATACAAGCTGCCATCACGGCAATGGAGAACGTAAAAAAAATGGCTATTCTCCATATAAAATCTCTCTCATTTCGGGTGTGTATTCATTTTCTTCATTATATACAAATAAAGGAGGCAGGATTTTCAGGTCCGGATTGCCGTTTTTGACTGCCTCAATCAGCAGGGTGTTTGCTTCTTTTCCGACCTTCGGATAAACAAACTGCACCCTTTTCGGCTCCAGCTTATACTTGCGCATTAGGGTGACAATGTCGAGGAACCTGCCCGGCCTGTGCACAAATGCCACCTTGCCTCCCTGTCTCGCAAGCCCGCTTGACGCTTTCACCGCATCCTCAAGCGTACACAGAATTTCATGGCGGGCAATCGCCAAATGCTCATTTTCATTGATTTCATCCTTAGAAGGTGTTGGAAAGTAAGGCGGGTTGCAGGTGACAACATCAAATTTTCCATAACCTAATTCCTGATGGATCTCTTTAATATCCCCCTGAATCATCTTAATCCGGTCTTGAAGCTTATTGTATTCAATGCTTCTGACCGCCATATCATGCAGACGCTCCTGAATTTCGACGCCTGTAATGGCCCCCTTTGTTCTTGTGCTCAAAAAAAGCGGAATCACACCATTTCCACTGCACAAATCAATAAGATTGCCTTTTTGAATCGGCACATACACAAACCGGGCCAGCAGGACAGCATCCAGTGAAAAAGAAAAAACGGCCGGGCTTTGGATGATTCTCATATCTTCAGCCAGCAAATAGTCCAGCCGCTCCCCTTCTTTTAAAAAATCCATTCTTGATCCTCCATGCTTCAAAGAAAAGCGCAAGCGCCTTGCCCACCCCCGACAAGCACAAGACAAGCCTCACGGAAAGGCGTTCTTTGCCTTTTTGGGAGGATTGCCCGAAAGGTGGAGGCGACTGCCCAGGGACGACAGGCATAAGACGGTTCCTGTAAGAAGGCGTTTTTCCTTCTGAAAGGAAACGGCTTATGACCCCGAGTCCCTAGGAGCCGAAACAAGACAAGCTTGTGACCTCGAGGGGGTAGGCGCTGAGCTAGACAGTTCTCGAAGTTCAAAGTATACTTTCTCTGATTCTTTGCTTTTATGGAAAAATAGCCTTCCTATCACAGGAAGGCTAAAAGTTTACTTCTTATTCAGGAAAGACAGGCAAAACAGACAGTCTCCCTCTTTACGCGGGCTGCCGAAATGGAGATTGCAAATGTGAAAGCCTTCCTGATAGAGGCGTGCCAGGTTATCATAGCCTTCGCCAATATCAATCACCCTATCATTATCTGCAGCATCGGCAGACTGCTCTGATTTGCTTTTTTTCGCCGATGTACTTTCCTTTTCTGCAGGTATGTCTAAATGACGTCGTAAATGTTCATTTTCCAGCTTCAAAGAGTTATTCTCTTCAAGTATTTCTGCCAAATGCTGCTTTAACTCACCAAGCTGCTGATATAACTCTCCAATTTGGGTTTCCATATTACTCACAGAGTCAAAGATTTCTTTTTTATCCACGACTTCCACCTCTTAATCTGTGGACTGAACTGATACAGCACCTTGTTTTAAAATTTCATCCAGTGTATATTCGAGGACGCGCTCGGCTTCTTTTACATCAACCTGCAGCACACGCTCCAATATATTCAAGCCTACCACTTTTCCGGCTCCATCCGGGGTCTGAATCCATTCCCCAAGATCCGGGAGCATTTCTTTTGCTGCTTCATACTCATCATTTTCATATTTCAGGCAGCACATTAAGCGGCCGCATAAACCCGATATTTTCGTTGGGTTCAGCGATAGATTCTGGTCCTTTGCCATCTTAATGGATACAGGATCAAAGTCACCCAGGAAAGTGGAACAGCACAGCATTCTGCCGCATGGTCCAATACCGCCCAGCATTTTTGCCTCATCCCTCACACCAATCTGGCGAAGTTCAATCCTTGTCCGGAAGATGGCTGCGAGATCTTTGACAAGCTCGCGGAAGTCAACCCGGCCATCAGCCGTAAAGTAGAAGATGACCTTATTTCGGTCAAATGTATATTCAACATCCACCAGCTTCATATCAAGCTGATGTGTTTGTACCTTTTCACAGCATACCTCGTATGCTTCCTTGGCGGCCTGCTTGTTCTCCTCAACAATCATGCGATCCTTTTGATCTGCAATACGAAGAACCTTTTTTAATGGAAGGACAACATCATGCTCATCAACCTGCTTCGGGGCAATTACCACTTTTCCGTATTCAACGCCTCGGACAGTTTCGACAATGACAAAGTCATCCTTTTGTATTGAGAGATCTCCGGGATCAAAATAATAAATCTTGCCCGCTTTTTTAAAGCGCACTCCTACTACATCATACAAAGGAAGATCCCTCCTGCAATTTTAGCACAAGCTGTTCCATCAACAGCTGCGGATTCATATTTGCCTGCAATTTTCTTTTGGCTTCCAAAACAGCCGTCATCTGTTCCGTCAGGCGTTTGGTGGAAGATTGCAGCGCAAACTGCTCTAAACGTTTTCGTTCGTTCTGATGGACAACCTGGTCTTGTTTCCCAAGCTGAATATATAGTAAATCTTTAAAAATAAGAAGTAATAGATCCAAGCCGCGATCAATCTGCTCTTTTTCTTTAAAGTGCAAGAACCAATCCTCCTGAAGGGCAACCATTGCCTCAAGCGGATTTTTCTTTACCACTTCATATAATTTTAACACTATTTTTTGTGCTTGTACAAACCAATCATCTGAACTATATTGTAAAGCTTCATCCAAATTATTGGTAATTTGTGCAAGTAATGGTGCCTGGGCAGGATCCACTCCATTATTTTTTAACTGCTGAATCATTTCAGCAGGAGATAATGGTTTAAAAGAAATGGACTGGCAGCGGGATAGAATAGTAGGAAGCATCTGCTGTGACTGCTCGGTAATCAGCACAGCGGTCGTCTCTGAATGGGGTTCCTCCAGAAATTTAAGCAGACTGTTGGCAGCGTTCACTGTCATTTTGTCAGCATGAACAATCACATACAGTTTCCGCCTGGATTCTACCCCGGTCTTTGAAAACTCTTCCTGCAGGCTTTGAATCTGATTTTTTTTGATAGAAAGCCCGTCCGGCTCCAGAATATGAACATCCGGATGATTTCCGCTGTTTATCCTTTTGCAGTTTGAACATGTTTCACATGGAACATATCCTTCAAGCGGCTCACGGCAGAATCGGCTCTTCGCCAAAAGCATGCTTGCTTCCCGCTTTCCTGTTCCTTTCATCCCTTCAAACAAGTAGGCGTGGGCCAGCCGATCCTTTACTATGCTATTTTTAAACATTTTTAATACAACTGGCTGTATAGCCTCCAGCTGTTCCCACGTTTTTCCCACAAGTATCACTCACTTACATATATAAATTTATTAGGAGTCCCTTAATCTCTCCGACTTTTCCTAATATATCAATAGAAGATTCTTCTTTTTTCATTAATTCATCTGTCAGCTCTGAAAGCTTTTCATCAACCGTTTCCACCACTTTCAGAGACCGGCCCTGTCCATGCTGGTTCCAGCTGTGCGATTGCCTCAGCTCCATTCCAAAATCAACCGCTTCCTTCACAAACTTTTTCACAAGCGTTTTAAATTTAGCCAGATCCTTAAAGGTTCTGGAGCGGGCCAGCCGTTCTCCCGCGGCATCTATATCCTTTAACAGACCCTGAAGCTGGGAAGACTGCATTTTCTGGTCCTGCTTTTGCACCATTTCAGAAAATTTAACACCGTTCCCGGCTGCCTGCTTCTGCTCATTACGGACATTTTCCATCTTGAGCCGAAGTTCCTGATTAATTTTCATAACTGATCCTCCGCAAAGGGCTCAAAGCTCCCTCTGTAATGATTAAAAATGATGGAACTGCTCGACTGGCAGAACAAAGACTGTCGCACCGCCAACCTCAACTTCAACAGGGTATGGCACATAAGAATCAGCGTTTCCGCCCATCGGCGATACCGGTGCAACCAGCTGGTCTCTTGCTCTGCAATTTTCCTTAATAATCTGCATGGCTCTCTCCACACGGATATCCTCTGTTCCGATCATGAACGTTGTATTGCCTGATTTCAAGAATCCGCCCGTGCTGGCCAATTTTGTCGCACGAAAGTTATTGTCAACCAGAGCATTCATTAGCTTATTGCTGTCCTGATCCTGAATGACTGCCAGAATTAATTTCATAAGCCCATCCCCTTTACAAAGTTTTCATCCGTTTTGTCTTACTTTTATTATATCAATTATTTTATCTTCAAGCAGAAATTAAGGGAATACAGAAAAAATATTTTAAAAAAGCCTTAAAGAAATATGATCTTTAAGGCAGATTTTTATATTCGTTCTTTCAGCTTAGTCACCGCCTGCTGATACACTTCCTCCAATGGCTTTGAAGCATCGATCTTAAAGATGCGCTCCGGGTAAAGCTCCATTAGCTTCAGATAGCCCTCCCGCACTTTATGGTGAAAGTCGAGCTTTTCCAGGTCCAGGCGGTTCACTTCACGTCCTTTATGCTGATTGATTCTTTCCAGCCCGGCTTCAGGATCTATATCAAAATACAAAGTCAGTTCGGGCATCATGCCTTCAATGGCAAAGCTGTTGATGGAGTAGACCTCCTCAATGCCAAGTCCTCTTGCATAACCCTGATAGGCAAGAGAGCTATCAATAAACCGGTCACATAAAATGATAGATCCCTCATCCAGTGCCGGCTTTACTTTCTCGGCCAGGTGCTGCCTTCTGGCTGCCGCATACAGCAGAGCCTCTGTTCTCGGGTCCATCTTTGTATTCTTTTTATCAAGTATGACACTTCGGATTTGCTCAGCGATCTCAATTCCGCCAGGTTCTCTTGTCTGAAGCACCTGATAGCCTTCCTTTGCCAGATTAGTTGCCAGCATATCAATAATCGTAGTCTTTCCGGCACCCTCAGGTCCTTCGACCGTAATAAACTTACCTTTTTTCATTTTATTTCCTCCAGCTGCTTTTATAGATCCTGAAAAATGTTGATCCTGCCTGCTTTTAAATTGTCTCCATTTTGAAACCGTGCTCCGGCCTGAATTTGAAATCTGATGTTTTCGATATCTTCGCTCTCAATGATTTCACCCGGATATAAGAGCGGAATGCCTGGCGGATAAGGAATTACCTGCTGAGCGCATATTTTACCGGCCGCCTCTTCCAATGCCACCGTTTTAATGGTGTGCTGACTCTGTTCCTTTTGCTCAAGGGCAAGGCCAGAGACAGGCTTTTTACTAAAAGTGATTCTTTCCTGGCGTTCTGCCGGTTGGAATGATGTCAATTCCTCTTTCAAACATTCAACAACCCGGTCAAATGGATAATCCATATCGTTCTTCAAAAGTGGTAAAACGAACAGGACATTATAGGGATCCGCCATTTCCGTAAAGATCCCGTGCTTCTCCAGAAGAGTCTGCAGGTCAAACCCGCTGAGTGTGGTTTCTGACTGGATGGTTACCTTTAAAGGGTCACCGTTGTGATGTTGGAATGGCAGTACCTTAATGCCTTTAATACTGTTAAGACTCTTCCTGAAATACCCGATCTTTTCTAGCAGTGCTTCCTCATCCTTTTTTGAAAATGAAGCTAAATAAGCCCTTGCCAAATCAAGAGAAGCCATAATCGGATAGGAAGGGCTGCTTGATTGAAGTATCCCCAGATAGTTGGTCACTTTTTCTTCCTTTATAAACCGGCTGTTAAAATGCAGATAAGCACCCATCGTCATAGCAGGCAGCGTTTTATGTGCCGATTGTACAGTAAGATCTGCCTGAAGCTGAACGGCCGAAGCGGGAAAATGGCTCCCGCCCATTAAATGGGCTCCATGTGCCTCATCCACCAGCACCGGAATACCATGATCGTGGGCACAGTGTATAATATTTTCAAGGTCGTAGACCATTCCATAATAATTCGGATAGGTTAAAATGATTGCTTTTGCATCCGGATATTGCCTGATCGCCTCTTTAACCGTTTCTAAAGCCACTCCCCCGGCGACGCCCCACTCTTCATTAAACTCAGGCGCTAAAAAGACCGGCTTCGCTTTAGCCAAAGTAATGCCATTCAGGATGGATTTATGGCAGTTCCGCTGGACCAGTACAGTCTCATTTTCGTCTGCGGCTGACAGGACCATGGCAAGATTCCCTGCAGTCGATCCGTTCACAAGGAAAAAGCTTTTTGAAACTTCATACAGGCTGGCAAGCAGCTCCTGTGCCTCCAGGATGACCCCTTCAGGAGAATGCAAATCATCCAGTCCGCTGAGCTCCGTAGCATCAAGCTTTAAAATATGTTTAAAATAATCTGCTCCCTCACCAGCTGCAAGAAACCCATTCTTATGGCCCGGCACATGAAAGGATAACGGCTGGTGTGAAGCATGTATTTGTAATTGATTCCATAATGGAGTGTTTTTTTGATTCATATGTTCACACTTTCCTATGATTCTTCTCCTATTTTAACAAAACAAGTATGTAACTGCTACATAAGGACGATATCTGTGCCAGTCCCTGAAGCATCAAGCAAAATAATAAAAGAAATCCTTTATAGACATACACCCAAATTAGATTTTCATCATACAATATTAATCAAGTAACCTCAGAAAAAACCCGCCAGTGAAAATTCAAAAAATTGTATACAATAATAGTAATCTGGGCAGACTAAGGGTATGGAGGTGGAGTGATTGGGTTCGCTATTAGCAAAAAAACAGGCAGGGGAAGAATGTGTCATATGCGAGCAGGAAAAGACCAGGGGAATACATCTATACACTTCTTTTATCTGCACAGATTGTGAAAATGATTTAATCACCACGGATACAAGTCATCCAAAATATAATTATTACTTAAAGAAGCTGCGGAAAATAACAATGCCGGAGATATTTTCTTGAAATGTAAGCCCTTTGCTAGGGGCTTTTTATTTTTTGTGCTGCCGGGGCAGCTCTGGGATGGCGCGGGATTTCAGGCTTGCTGGGAATTTATTTTGGCGCGCGCCTGGGGTTTGGTGGTTTATCTGACAGGTTGTGGAGTTTATCTGACATGTTTTGGGTTTTATCTAGCATGTTTTTGAATTTATCTAACATGTTTTTTGATTTATCTAGCATGTTTTGGAGTTTATCTTACATTTGGCACAATTCTTCTTCGCAGAGAACGAAATGACTATGAAAATAGGGAACGGTGCATATAATTTGATTCTGGCGCATATAGCATGAAAGTGACGCATAACTGCACTTTTCAATATAAAGAAGAGTCCAACTGATTCAGATCCCAATAATTACACACAAAAAAGAGCACCCATCAGGTGCTCTTTCATTTGCCCGGCAGCGTCCTACTCTCACAGGGGGACAGCCCCCAACTACCATCGGCGCTGAGAAGCTTAACTTCCGTGTTCGGTATGGGAACGGGTGTGACCTTCTCGCTATCGCCACCGGACTATTTGGTTTGAAGAAACTTCGTTCCCTCAAAACTAGATAATGCATGAAGAAGCATTTGCCGAGTAATAACCAATATAACTTGGTTAAGTCCTCGATCGATTAGTATCAGTCAGCTCCACATGTCGCCACGCTTCCACCTCTGACCTATCAACCTGATCATCTTTCAGGGATCTTACTAGCTTGACGCTATGGGAAATCTCATCTCGAGGGGGGCTTCATGCTTAGATGCTTTCAGCACTTATCCCTTCCGCACATAGCTACCCAGCGATGCCTTTGGCAAGACAACTGGTACACCAGCGGTGCGTCCATCCCGGTCCTCTCGTACTAAGGACAGCTCCTCTCAAATTTCCTGCGCCCACGACGGATAGGGACCGAACTGTCTCACGACGTTCTGAACCCAGCTCGCGTACCGCTTTAATGGGCGAACAGCCCAACCCTTGGGACCGACTACAGCCCCAGGATGCGATGAGCCGACATCGAGGTGCCAAACCTCCCCGTCGATGTGGACTCTTGGGGGAGATAAGCCTGTTATCCCCGGGGTAGCTTTTATCCGTTGAGCGATGGCCCTTCCATGCGGAACCACCGGATCACTAAGCCCGACTTTCGTCCCTGCTCGACTTGTAGGTCTCGCAGTCAAGCTCCCTTGTGCCTTTACACTCTGCGAATGATTTCCAACCATTCTGAGGGAACCTTTGGGCGCCTCCGTTACTTTTTAGGAGGCGACCGCCCCAGTCAAACTGCCCACCTGACACTGTCTCCCGCCCCGATCAGGGGCGCGGGTTAGAATTTCAATACAGCCAGGGTAGTATCCCACCGACGCCTCCACCGAAGCTAGCGCTCCGGCTTCTCAGGCTCCTACCTATCCTGTACAAGCTGTACCAAAATTCAATATCAGGCTACAGTAAAGCTCCACGGGGTCTTTCCGTCCTGTCGCGGGTAACCTGCATCTTCACAGGTACTATAATTTCACCGAGTCTCTCGTTGAGACAGTGCCCAGATCGTTACGCCTTTCGTGCGGGTCGGAACTTACCCGACAAGGAATTTCGCTACCTTAGGACCGTTATAGTTACGGCCGCCGTTTACTGGGGCTTCGATTCAAAGCTTCGCTTGCGCTAACCTCTCCTCTTAACCTTCCAGCACCGGGCAGGCGTCAGCCCCTATACTTCGCCTTGCGGCTTCGCAGAGACCTGTGTTTTTGCTAAACAGTCGCCTGGGCCTATTCACTGCGGCTCATCAGGGCTATTCACCCTAATGAGCACCCCTTCTCCCGAAGTTACGGGGTCATTTTGCCGAGTTCCTTAACGAGAGTTCTCTCGCTCACCTTAGGATTCTCTCCTCGCCTACCTGTGTCGGTTTGCGGTACGGGCACCTTTTCCCTCGCTAGAGGCTTTTCTTGGCAGTGTGGAATCAGGAACTTCGGTACTAAATTTCCCTCGCCGTCACAGCTCAGCCTATGTGGTAACGGGATTTGCCTCGTTACCGGCCTAACTGCTTGGACGCGCTAATCCAGCAGCGCGCTTACCCTATCCTCCTGCGTCCCCCCATTGCTCAAACGGTAAAGAGGTGGTACAGGAATATCAACCTGTTGTCCATCGCCTACGCTTTTCAGCCTCGGCTTAGGTCCCGACTAACCCTGAGCGGACGAGCCTTCCTCAGGAAACCTTAGGCATTCGGTGGATGGGATTCTCACCCATCTTTCGCTACTCATACCGGCATTCTCACTTCTAAGCGCTCCACCAGTCCTTGCGGTCTGGCTTCAACGCCCTTAGAACGCTCTCCTACCACTGACATCGAAAGATGTCAATCCACAGCTTCGGTGATACGTTTAGCCCCGGTACATTTTCGGCGCGGAGTCACTCGACCAGTGAGCTATTACGCACTCTTTAAATGGTGGCTGCTTCTAAGCCAACATCCTGGTTGTCTAAGCAACTCCACATCCTTTTCCACTTAACGTATACTTTGGGACCTTAGCTGGTGGTCTGGGCTGTTTCCCTCTTGACTACGGATCTTATCACTCGCAGTCTGACTCCCATGGATAAGTCTTTGGCATTCGGAGTTTGTCTGAATTCGGTAACCCGATGGGGGCCCCTAGTCCAAACAGTGCTCTACCTCCAAGACTCTTACTACATGAGGCTAGCCCTAAAGCTATTTCGGAGAGAACCAGCTATCTCCAGGTTCGATTGGAATTTCTCCGCTACCCACACCTCATCCCCGCACTTTTCAACGTGCGTGGGTTCGGGCCTCCATCCAGTGTTACCTGGACTTCACCCTGGACATGGGTAGATCACCTGGTTTCGGGTCTACGACCACATACTCATTCGCCCTATTCAGACTCGCTTTCGCTGCGGCTCCGTCTTATCAACTTAACCTCGCATGTAATCGTAACTCGCCGGTTCATTCTACAAAAGGCACGCTATCACCCATTAACG